>DATLZA010000146.1 GCA_035574235.1 Planctomycetota bacterium
GCCCGCCGCGGGAAGCCGGGATCCCCGGACAGGCGCCGGATCCAGCCGAAGCGCGCGCCCGCCGCCGCGTCCGAGGCCGTCACGAACCACGAAAAGCCGTGCCCCGGACGTCCCAAACGCTCCATGAGCACGGCATCGTCCACTCCTTCCTCGGGGGCGTTGACGTACTGGAGCAGGAGCATCCGGAGATCGTCCCGGTAGGTGACCACGAAGCGGTCGGCGTAAAACGAACGCAGATGAACGTCATGGGCGAGCCGCGCGAGGATCCGATCCCCCGGCTCCGTGTTCCGCACGAGCGCCTCGGCGAACCCCCGGTCCACCTCGTAATACCCCCGGAACGTGTGCCGCTGGCGCAGGACCAGAAACGCCTGCGCCGCAAACGCCAGAACCGCCGCTCCCGCCAGAAGTTCGCCTCGCCGAACCGACGCCAGCTCCCGCAGCCCCACGGCTCCCAGAAGCGCCGCGGCGGGAGCCCACGGAAGCGTCAGATACCGATGCCACCAGCACATGTTCCGGAAGAGAAGCTCATCCGCCCCCCACGCCAGCATCGAAAGAATCGCCGCCCCGCGCCAATCCCCGCGCGGCCGCAGGCGCGCGGCCCCCAGCGCCGCCAGAGCCAGAAGCGGCAGCGTGAAGTTGACCGCCAGCTCCCGGCCCTCCGAGGCGAGGTACGCCGCCGCGCCCACCGGGGCGCGCCCGGCGTGACCGGCCCCGGAGGCGAAAAACGACCGCAGCGGCAACGTTTCCGCCGGGTCCAGGGCATAAAGGTAGATGACGAACGCGCCGGCCGCCGCGGCGGCCGAGGCGGGGGCCACCCACGCCGCCCACCGTCCTTCCCGGGACGTCGCCGCATGGAGCACCGCCACGGCCCCGGCCGCGTAGAACGCCGGCCAATCCAGCCAGCACGCCGCAAAGACCGCCCCCGCCAGCGCCCACCGTCTTCCCCGCCCGGGAGCCTCCCGCCACCGGAAATAGGCCCAATAAATGAGAAGAGCTCCGAGGAGGCCGAAGATCTGATGGACGGTCGTCGGACCGTAGTAGGCGAACACGGGAACGAAGGCCAGAAGCGCCGTCGCCGCGACATCCCACGGCGGATCGAGCAGCCGCCGGGCGACCGCCCGGAAAAGCGCCAGCGCGGCCAGCGTCGCCAGGATCACCGGGACGCGGATCGACGCTTCCTCCCCGCCGAGGATCTTGTAGAAGACCGAAACGACGAGCGAGACGACGGGCGGGCGATGCGCATAAATCTGGCGCGTCACGGACGGGTAGTTCTCCAGCGTCGGCCCCGCCAGGTTCAACGGCGCGAATCCGGAGAGGACATACCCGAACCGATCGTAGTTGCGGGCGTAGAGCCCATACTGGGCCAGCGCCTCTTCGGCCTCGGCCTCGAAGGGGGCGTTCAGGCGCAGGGAGTACAGAACGGCCGCCGAGACGAAAAGAATCGGAATCCGAAGGCGGCGCACCATCACGGAGTCGAAGCGGAGTATACCACAGGGGGCCGACCGCCCGGGCGCGGCCTACCGTGCGGCCTTCGAGTTTCCCCCGATCGCCGTTCCCGTTTCCGGATCGAAGGCGGGCAACTCGACCCAGAAGCGGCTTCCCTTTCCCGGCTCGCTCTCCACCCCCACGGCGCCTCCCATCCGCTCGGCGGCCCGCTTCGCGATCGCCAGGCCCAGACCCGTGCCCGGATGTTCGTCCTGGCGGTGCAGGCGCTCCAACGGTTCGAAAATCCTCGCGTGATGTTCCGGAGCGATCCCGATGCCGTTGTCCTCCACCCAGATCCGAACCCGGGCGCCCCGTCGCTCGGCGCGCACGACGATCCGGGGCTTCACGCCGGGGGGGACGTACGTGGCGGCGTTGACCGCGAAATTGCAAAGGACGCGCGCCAGGCCCGTGCGGTTTCCCAGCACCGGGGGCAGATCCCCTTCCACCGCGACCGCGGCCCCGCGCTGCGCCAGCGCCGGACCCAGATCCCGCAGGACCTCCGCGACGACGTCGGCCAGGTCCATCTTCCCGCGCGGAAGGTCCGCCGCCCGGAGCCGGCTGTACGCCAGAAGGTCCCGGACGAGCGCTTCCATGCGCGCGGCGGCCGCCTCCAGGCGGCCCATTTCCTCCCGCTCCTCGGGAGCCAGACGCGCCGCCGCCTGCTCCTTAAGCGTTTCCAGATACATCCGGATCGCCCGGAGCGGCACCCCGAGGTCGTGCGCCGCCAGTGAAGCGAACGCGTCGATTTCCCGGTTGGCTTCCTCGAGATCGCGCACACGCGCGAGGAGCCGAGCCTGCGCGGCCTCCTCCGCCGCCCGGGCTTCGGTGCGATCCAGAAGGAAATGCGCGTATCCCTGGAGGGACCCCTCGGGGTCCCGCAACGCCGTCAGGCGCGCGTCCGCCCAGAAACGGGAGCCGTCCTTACGGACCCGCCACCCCTCGTCCGCGGCGGTGCCGCGCCCGCGCGCATCCTCCAGAAGACGCGCCGGCCGGCCCGCGGCGCGATCCTCCGGGGAGAAGAAGATATCCCATGATCGTCCGAGAATCTCCCTTCCCGTGTACCCCAGAAGTTTCTCGGCTCCTGGATTCCATCCCTCGACGCCCCCCTCCCGGTCCAGGGCGAAAAACGCGCAATCCCACGTCCCGTCCGCCGCCCGGTGCAGACGTTCTTCGGCGGCGCGGCGATTCTCTGTTTCTTTGCTCATCTCGCCCCCCGGACCGCCCGGACGTCACGAGGCCGGCCGGTCCGTCACGCCCCACCGTTCGCACAAGAAACGCACCACCTTCACGAGCTCGGCGAAACTGACCGGCTTCACGATGTACTGATCCACTCCCAGCTGGTGCACGCGGGACAGGTCCGACTGTTCCGGGGATGAGCTGAAAACCGTGACCGCAAGGTCCTTGAGTTCGGGGTGCCCCCGAATCCATTGAAGAACCTCCAGGCCCGAGCGGCGCGGCATCTTGAGATCGAGAAGGACATAGTCGGGCGGGGGCCGCTCCTGGGAAAGGACGCGCACCGCCTCGTCTCCATCGCGCGCAACCTTGAGTTCGATGTCCGGGCAAACCTTCGACAGAGCCCTCTTCATGAAGAGAACGTCGTCCTCTTCGTCCTCGACGTAGAGGATTCGGATGGACGAAGACCCCATAGTTCGGCTCCGTAAGACCGACGAAGGTAAAGGTCCCCCGGCCCCGCGGCGGAGTGCCCGTCCTGCCGGGGGCGCGTCGCGGTCCCGGCGGAAAGCTTTCCCTTCCGCCCCAAGAGCCCCGCGCACAATCCTCGATGAAAGATCCCTGAAGAGCCTCCGGCGTCACGCCGGCCATCGACCCGCTATTTTCCCCCTCCCCGGCGCAGGAACTCCAGAAGATCCGCGAAGTCCTGAGGAGTGACGTTGGCCTCGATTCCCTCGGGCATCAGGGAAGCGGGCCAGGCCCGGATCGTCAGGATGTCCGCGCGCAAAACCGTGCTCTGTTCTCCCCCGGCGCGCAGGAGCGTCACGCCCGCCGGCGTCTCCGACGCCAGGATCCCCGAAAACTCGTCCTTCGCGGTCTTGACCACGTAGGTCTGGTAGGCCGGGTCGACCGCCCGGTTCGGATCCAGAATGTCGACGAGCAGCGCGCGCTTGTCCCGCCCCGCCACGACGGTCAGGTCCGGCCCCACGCGGAAGCCCTGCCCGTGCCAGCGGTGGCACGAGGCGCAGTTCTGAACGTAGACGCGCTCGCCGCGCACCGGGTCCCCCTGAAGCGCCATCACCTTCTCGGTCAGCTCCCGCACCACCTCCTGCCGGTCGGCGTCCACGGCGGATTCGAGCGCCTTGCGCGCCCGCTCCCGGACGGCGGCGGACGCGTGCTTGAGGAGCCGCTCGCGGTGATGCGGCTCCAGCTCCGCGGGCCGCACGTCCCCGCGCTCCAGGCGCTCCAGCAGGCGTTCCAGGCGTTCCGGAGAGGCGAACATGGCGTTGAGGATCTCCCGCCGAACCCGCCCCACCCGGCCGGACCATCCGTCCAGAAGCCGCGCGCCGACCGGATCGCCCGGCCAGGCCGAAAGCGCCCTCACGGCCGCCACTTGAACCTCCTGGGGCTCCTGCGGGCGCACGAGGGTCTCCAGGCGCGCGGCCGCCTCCGGCGTCGGCCGCAGCGCCGCCACAAGCTCGATCGCTTCCACCCGCTCGCGCGGCTCCCGCGCGCCGTCCAGCGCCGCCTCCAGGGCCCGCGCGGACCAGCCGTCCACCCGCTCCGCCACGCCGGCCTTCTCGACGAGCGCCCGAGCCTTCGCCCCCGACCGGGCCAGGAGACTCAGCCCCGCCATTCGCCAGGGGGCGGGCGCCGGCGTCTCGCCCCCAACGACCTCCCGCAGCCACCGCGCCGCTTCCGTTTCGTCCTTCCCCGCCGCCACCAGATCCGCCAGACCGCGCACGAGCTCCACCGCTCCCGGAGCGGACGCCTCCAGCCGATCGAGCGCTTCCGCTCGAAGGCACGCCAGCACCTCCGGCGCCGCCGCGCCCGTCGAGCAAAGGACCGCCGCGCGGATCCAGCGATCCCCCAGGTCCCGCGCCGCCAGACGCGCCAGCGCCGCGGGCCGCCTCGCGTCCGCCTCCAGGCGACCCAACGTCAGCGCCAGCTGGAAGCGGACCCGGATGGACGGGTCGCCGACCCGCGCAAAGACGCGGTCGCGCAGCGCCTCCGAGCCGGCCAGGAACGGCTCCGCCATCCGCAACGCGTGTTCGCGCACTCCCGATTCGGGATCTTCGAGCGCCTCCGCCGCCGCCTCCGGCCCCAGCGTCCCCAGAGCGGCCAGTGTCCAGAGCGCATGGACGCGCGCCGGAGGGAAGGCGGATCCGCGGGCGATCTTCCGCAGCGGCTCCACGGCGGCCGCGTCGCGGCGCTCGACGAGGAGCCTTTGAGCCGTCGTCCGCCACCAGCCGTCCGGATGTTCGAGAAGCGCCGCAAGCTCTTCCGGCGTCGCCCGGCCGAGGCGCGGCCGCGCCGCCGGCCGGGAAGATTCGTGCACGATCCGATAGATCCGCCCCCGGTCCTCGCCGGCGCGCAGGTCGATCCTCCGCTGGATCTCCAGCGGGATCCACTGAGGGTGCTCGACGACGGCGCGGTACATGTCCACGACGTAGAGCGCCCCGTCCGGCCCACCGCAGAGGTTCACGGGACGGAACCAGTTGTCGGTCGACGCCAGGAATTCCGAATTCGGCTCGCCGCGGCGGGCGACGAAGGTGACTCCCTCCGGCGCCAGGATGTCCCGGTGAACGAGATTGTGCACCGGCTCGCAGGAAAAGGCGTTGCCGCGGAACTCCGGCGGGAACGCCGTCCCGCGATAGATCGTCACCGAGCAGGCGGAGGTGAAGTGACCGGCCGTGTGGGGATCGTTGAAGCGGGGCTGCAGGCGGCTGGCCGGATAAACGCGCTGACCGTGATCCGACGGAGCGGATTCCACGGACGAGAGGGAAAAGCGCGAAGCGGCCGCCAGGTACGCCATCGGAAACACGGGATGGCGGATGTGGTTGGGATTGTTGTTGATGAAACGGTTGCCCCAGTCGTCGAACGTATTGGCGAACTGGGATTGCCCGGACACCGCCTCGAGGCCCGAGAAATCCGGCCGGAAACGAAAGTCCGCGCCGCGGATCGAAAGCGGCTTTTCATCCCTCGCGCCGGGCCGGAAGATCCGGCCGCCGCTGTCGCCGTTGGCCCCGTAGATCCAGGCGTCGATCCCGAACTGAAGGCCGTTGACGCGGTGCTGCGGGTTCCCTTCCCCGAAGCCGGTGAAGACGACTTCTCTCCGTTCGGCCTTCCCGTCGCCGTCTTCGTCCTTGAAGAAAAGAAGGTCCGGCGCGGCCGTCACGAGAGCCCCGCCCCGCCAGGGCAGGACCCCGGTCGGAAAAGGGATTCCGGAGGCCAGGACGGAGGACCGGTCCGCGCGGCCGTCGCCGTCCGTGTCCTCGAGCAGGCGCAACCGGCCCGACGGCGGGCCGAGCGGATAGTCCGCCATCTCCACGACCCACGCGCGGCCGTCCTCGTCGAAAGCCATCGCCACGGGATCCCGCACGTCCGGCTCGGCGGCGAAAAGCTCGATCCGAAATCCCGCCGGAAGCCGGAACGTCTTGAGGGCTTCCGCGGGCGAAAGCGGCCCGGGGGGACGATCCTCCTGGGACGCGCCGAGCGCAAGTCCCGCGGCGAAGACAAGCCATTTCATCGGGGGCCCCTCCTGTTGTCTTTGATACGCCGCCGGACGTGCGGGAGGAGCGGAAGCGTCAGGCCCCCGGTGCGGCCGCCGCGGCGGGACGGCGCGGCAGGACGAGCGTGAAACAGCTTCCTTCCCCCGGCCGGCTCCGGACTTCGACGCGTCCCCCGTGAAGCTGGACCACGTGCTTGACGATGGCCAGGCCGAGCCCCGTCCCTCCGAGTTCCCGGGACCGGGACTTGTCCACCCGATAGAACCGCTCGAAGATGCGCGGGAGCTCGGCCTCGGGGATGCCGATCCCGTTGTCCTCGACGGCGATCCGCACCGTCCCCGGCTCCGCCCGCGCGGCGAGGCGGATCCGTCCCCCCTCGGGCGTGTATTTGATCGCGTTGTCCACGAGATTCGACACCGCCCGCTCGAGGAGGTCGGAGTCGGCCACGAATTCGCCGATGTTCTCCGCCACGTCCAGGTCCAGGCTCTGCCCTTTCCGGCGCGCCGGCGGCTCGAACGCCTGATGGATGCGCCGCAGGGCGGACTCGAGGTCCACGGGCCGCGGTCGGAGAATCGACCCGCCCGTTTCCAGCTTCGAAAGATCGAGAAGATCCGCCGTCAAGGCCTCGAGCCGGCGGACGTTGGATTCGATCGCGGCCAGAAACTCCGGCGCCGCGGCCGGATCCTGCCAGGCCCCTTCGCGGAGCGTCTCCACGTAACCCCGCACGATCGACAGCGGCGTGCGCAGTTCGTGCGAAACGTTGGCGACGAACTCCCGCCGCAGGCGCTCATAGCGCCGCTCCTCGGTCACGTCCCGAACCACCAGGGCCGCTCCCCGGCCGGCCACGGGACACGCCGAGACGTCCAGCGTTCGGGCGCCGAACTCGAGAGTCGCGCGGGACGGTCCCTTCCCCCCAAGCGCCCTCCGCACCGTCTCCTCCAGCGCCGGGTGGCGGACCGCTTCCCACACGCGCAGCCCTACGGCTTCGGAGCCTGCGCCCAGAAGCGTCGCCGCCGCGGAGTTGAGATGCTGAATGTCCCCCTCGGGACCGACGGCGATCACCCCCTCCTGCATGCTGAGAAGCACCGCCTCAAGCGTGGACCGTTCCTGCCTCAGGCGTTCGAGGCGCCGCTCCAGCTCCTCCCCCATCCGGCGCAAAGCTTCGCCCACAAGATCGATCTCGTCCCGGCCGACCAGCGGCGCCACGGTCTCGACGTCGCGCCCGTAAATGGCCCGGGCGACGTCGCGGATCTGGCGGATCGGCCGGGTCAGGCGCCGGGCCAGGACCCAGGCGATTCCCGCCGCGACGGCCAGCGTGCCGGCGAAAGCGGCGGCGATGCCCCCGTAGAGCGCCCCGACTTGCTCTTCCACGCGGCCCAAAGGGAGAGCCGCGCGCAGGACCGTTCCCCCGCGATCCCGTTCGTCCAAAGGAACCGCCACGTAGAGGAGATCGATTCCGAGGGTGGCGCTGGGCCGGATCGCCCGTCCCCGGCCGCGCCGGCGGGCTTCCTGCACTTCGGGACGGTCCCGGTGCGGGTCCATTCCTTCCGGGGGAGCATGGCTGTCCGCCAGCACCTTCCCGTCCGGTCCGATCACGGTGAAGCGCGTTTCGCCCGACCCGGCCGCTTCCGCCAGGGCCGCCTGGAGCGCGCGGGGCTCGGGGTACGCCCGAACGAGCGCCTTCAGAAGGGCGATCTCCGAGGCCAGCCGATGTTCCGCTTCCTCGACGAGCCTCGGCCGCGTCCGGCCGGCGACGAGAGCGGTCAACACCGCGGGCGCCACGAGCGCCGCCGCCAGAAGCGCCAGAAACACGCGGCGGAACACGGGAGCCTCAGTCCTCGCGCAGCCGGTAGCCCACGCCGCGCACCGTTTCGATCATGTCCCCCAGCTTTCCGAGCTTCCGCCGCAGCGCCGCCACGTGGACGTCCACGGTGCGGTCCACCACCTCGGCGTCCTCTCCGCGCGCGGCCCCGATCAGGTCCTCGCGGGATTTCACCCGCCCCGGCCGCTCGGCCAGGGCCCGCAGAAGGTTGAACTCCGTGGTCGTCAGAGCCACGGCCTTGCCGGCCGCCGTCACCTGGCGCCTGCCCGAGTCGATCACGAGCCGGCCGACCCGGAGGATCTCGGCCGGTTCGGATCCCCCTTCCGCCCGTCTCAGGAGCGCCTTGACGCGCGCCAGAAGCTCCCTCATCCCGAAGGGCTTGGCGAGGTAGTCGTCCGCTCCGAGCTCGAGTCCCAGAACGCGGTCCGACTCTTCCGCCTTGGCCGTCAGCATGAGGATCGGCCGGGGCGCGGTGGCCGGCTCCTGCCGGAGGCGCTTGCAGACTTCCAGACCGTCGAGACCCGGCATCATGACGTCGAGGATCACGAGGTCGGGGGCGTGCCGCCGGGCGGCCGCCAGCCCCGATTCACCGTCGCGGGCCGTCAGAACGGCGTACCCCGCGCGCGTCAGGTTGTAGTCGAGCAGCCTGAGCATCTCCGGCTCGTCGTCGATGACGAGGACCGTCCGTGGCATGGACCTATTCCCCCTCCCCGGACCGCTGCTCCTGTTCGTGGTGGTGACGCACGTCCTTTCCTTCGGCGGCGTAAATCGCCTCCTCGGCGATGTTGGTGGCGTGATCCGCCACGCGTTCGAGGTTCCGCGACACGAGGATAAGGTCGAGCGCCCGCGGGATCGTCCCCGGATCGGCCATCATGTAGGTCAGAAGCTCGCGGAAGACCTGGTCCTTGAGGGCGTCCACGGCGTCGTCGTCGCGAAGCACCTTGCGCGCGAGCGCCGCGTCTGAACGCACGAAGGCGTCCAGGCTCTCCCGGAGCATCGCCCGGGCCCGGTCGGCCATGAGCGGAATGTCGATGAGCGGTTTCAGCGGAGGATATTTTAGGAGGTGGGCGGTGTTCTGACAAATGTTGACGGCCTGGTCGGCGATCCGTTCCAGCTCGCCGGCGATCTTCGAGGACATGACCACCAGCCTCAGGTCCGCCGCCACCGGATGCTGGAGCGCCAGGATCCCGATCGCCCGTTCGTCGATCTCCAGATGCAGCGCGTTGACCTCCTCCTCCCGGCGGTAGACCTCCGCGTGCCGATCGCCGGCGCGCTCGAGGAGACTCCGGACGGCCTCGTCGACCATCGCCTCCGCCAGGGTCCCCATCCGGACGAGACGGCCCTTGAGCTCCGCGAGGGCCTCCTCGAAATGGCGATGGATCATCCGGACAATCCTCCTGCGACGGCGGGCCCTCGGGACGTCCCTTTCCCGGCGTCGCCCTCCCCCAGGTCGGGCTCTTCCGTCCCGGCGGAGGCACGACGCCCCCGGACGCGGGCCACGGCTTCCCATCCGCCGCCGGGAGCCGGATAGGCGGCCAGGCTCCTGAGCGCGATGCCCGCCGTCCGCGCCCGAAGCGTCTCCAGCAGATCGGATCCTTCCGGAATCGTCAACACGACCCTCCCGCCGGGCTCGCACAATCCCATGATTCGGGTGAACGCCGCGAAGATATCCGATTCCGTGATCATTCCGACGACCCGATCGCCCTGCACCACCGGCAGCCCGGCGATGTCGTTCTCCAGCATGATCCGGGCCGCGCGCTCCAGGGGATCCTCGGGGGCCACCGTCCGCACCCTGGGGGTCATGATATCGCCCAGCGTCACCCGCGTCCGGCGGACGGAATTCTCGGAAACTCCCAACACTCTCTGAAGATCGTCGCGGGTCACGATCCCCGCCAGCATCCCGCCCTCTCCGAGCACGGGAATCCGGCGGATCCGACGCACCAGCATCAGCTCGAGGGCGTCCACGGCCGGCGTTTCGGCCGGAAGCGTCACCGCCGGGCTCGTCATCCAGTGTCTCACGAACATCAAAGTCCTCCTTTCTTCGTTCCGCCCCCAGTACACCTTCGTTTCGTAAAGACGGAGCGAAGACGGCATCAAGGTTTCGTCAAGCCGGCCCCCGGAACTATCCGAACCGGCCGCTGATGAACGCCTCGGTCCGCGGATCCCGCGGCGTGGTAAACACCTGGCGCGTTTCGCCGTGCTCGACGAGCTCGCCGAGCAGCATGAAGGCGGTGTGGTCCGACACCCGCGCCGCCTGCTGGATGTTGTGCGTGACGATGACCACGGTGTAGCGTTCCTTGAGCTCCAGAAGCAGTTCCTCGATCCGGGCCGTCGCCACGGGGTCCAGGGCCGAACACGGTTCGTCCATGAGAAGCACTTCCGGCTCCACCGCCAGCGCCCGCGCGATGCAGAGCCGCTGCTGCTGGCCGCCCGAAAGCCCCAGGGCCGACGCCTGCAGCCGGTCCTTCACCTCGTCCCACAGCGCCGCCTGCCGCAGGCTCCGTTCCACGACGGCCTCCAGATCGGCCCGGCGGCTCACTCCCCGGAGTCGGGGACCGTACGCGACGTTCTCGAAGATCGACTTCGGGAAAGGGTTGGACTTCTGGAACACCATCCCGACGCGACGCCGGAGCTCCGTCACGTCCATGTCCGCCGCGTAAATGTCCTCCCCCGCCAGACGGATCGTCCCTTCCCGCGACGTCCCCTCGATGAGGTCGTTCATCCGGTTGAGACACCGAAGAAGCGTGCTCTTGCCGCATCCCGAAGGACCGATCAGCGCCGCGATCCGGTGCCGAAAGAACGTGATCGTCACGTCCCGCACGGCCGCCTTGCCGTCGTAGCGGAACGTCAGCCGCTCCACTTCGACGAGCGGCGTGCCCGATCCCGCCCGCGGACCGGGCCCGGCGGAAGCGCGCTCCGGAACCTTCATGCGGGGCACCAGGACCATACCTTCCTCCGTATCTTCACAGGGACGCCGACGACAGCCGGCGCCGGAGCTTCTGGCGCACCAGGACGGCCGTGAGATTGAGGATCACGACCACCAGGAGCAAAAGAAGCGCCGTGGCGAACACCATCGGCCGCGCGGCCTCCACGTTCGGCGACTGGAAACCGACGTCGTAGATGTGAAACCCGAGGTGCATGAACTTGCGCTCCAGGTGCAGGTACGGGGGCGTTCCGTCCACGGGCAGCGAAGGCGCGAGCTTGACCACCCCGGTGATCATGAGAGGAGCCACCTCGCCCGCCGCGCGCGCCATCGCGAGGATGAGGCCCGTGAGGATCGAAGGCAGAAGCGACGGGAGCACCACCCTCCAGGTGGTTTCGAACTTCGTGGCCCCCAGCGCCAGGGACGCTTCTCGGAGACCCCTCGGAATCGCGGCCAATCCTTCCTCCGTGGCCACGATCACGACCGGCACCGTCAGGAGCGCCAGCGTCAGCGACGCCCACAGCAGCCCCCCCGTGCCGAAGGTCGGCGCCGGAAGCGCTTCCGGGTAGAAGAGACGGTCGATCGTCCCCCCGACCGTGTAGATGAAGAAGCCCACGCCGAAAACCCCGAAAACGATCGAAGGCACCCCCGCCAGATTGTTCACGGCGATCCGCACCGCGCTGACGAGCACTCCCTGGCGCGCATACTCGCGCAGGTAAAGCGCCGCCAGGACCCCCAAGGGACTTACAAAGAGACTCATGAGGAGAACCATGAGCACCGTGCCGAAGAGGGCCGGAAAGATGCCTCCCTCGGTGTTGGCCTCTCGAGGCTCCTCCGACAGAAACTCCCACACGCGCCCCATATAAAAAGCGACTTTTCGGAACACCCCCATCGAGTTCGGACGATACGCCTCCACGACCGCCGACAGCGGCACCTCCCGCTCCCCCGCCCCTTCGACGTCCAGCCGCACGGCCCCGCCGAGACGTCCCCGAAGTTCCCGCAGCCGGCCGGCGATCTCCTCGAAACGCTTCCTCGCCTCGGCCTGCCGGGCGCGCAAGGATTCGACCGCGGACCCCTCCCGAACGCCGTCGAGCTCCAGACGCCGAAGGCTCAAGCGGAGGCGCTCCTCCTCACGGTTGATCGCGCCGACCTCGTCCCGCTCCAGACGCCGGATCTCGCGCGAAATCCTTTCCGTCCGCGCGAGTTCCTCGTGGAGCGTCGTCCACAGGAGTTCGGGTTTTTCCACGCGGCGGCCGTCGGAAGCGGTCAGCCCGCGGAGATAGCCGTACATCGGCCCCCATTCGCAGCGCTCCAGGACCACGGCGTCCCGCGGCGTGTCGCGCCGCGCTATGGCCGACTCGTCGATCCAGCGGAAATCGTTCCCGTAAACGTCGCGGTTGCCCTGCCGCAGCTGCAAGCGCCGTCCCGAAGGTCCCGTCTCGGTCGCCGTGATCGCTCCGAGGACCCGCGACCCGTCCCGAAGCTCGATCCGCACGAGCGCCCGGGGCCAGAAGAATCCGAGACCGTGAACCATGAGCAGCGCCACAAGCCCGAGGACCAGAAGCAGGCACACCGCCAGCGCCCCGCCGGTCAGCCAGATCAGACCCTCGCCTCCGCCGCGCCTCACAGGCTCTGATACCTCCTCCGGAGGCGGAGCCGGACGAGTTCCGCCACGGTGTTGGCCGCGAACGTCATCGCGAAAAGAAGAAGCGCCGCCAGGAAGAGCACCCGGTAGAGGGTGCTCCCGTGAGGCGCCTCCGGCAGCTCCACCGCGATGTTCGCCGAAA
Source organism: Planctomycetota bacterium (assembly GCA_035574235.1). NCBI lineage: Bacteria > Pseudomonadati > Planctomycetota > Planctomycetota bacterium. Next base: position 12,697 of record DATLZA010000146.1, read on the forward strand.
GCGCCCGGAAGCCGTTGAAGGGCGACGGGCTCAGAATCGGCGTGTTCCCGGTCGCCATGAGCACGATCATGGTTTCGCCGACCGCGCGGCCGAAGCCGACCATGACCGCCGAAAAGATTCCGGGGCTCGCCGTGGGAAGCACCACGCGGATCGCCGTCTGCCAGCGTGTGGCCCCGAGCGCCAGCGAGCCCGCCGTGAGGTGCCCCGGCACGCCCGAAAGCGAATCCTCCGCGATGGTGAAAATCACGGGGATGACCGCGAACCCCATGGCGATCCCGACCACGATCGAGTTGCGCTGATCGAAGGAAAGTCCCAAAACTTCGCGCAACCAGTTCCGGTAGTCCCCGCCGGCCGCCGCGCGTTCGAGCCAGGCCCCCAGGGGAAGCGACACGGCCAGACCGATTCCGACCAGGGCGGACACAAGAACGATTTCTCTTCCGGGTCGGATCCATTTCCGAGCGCCCGCTGGCAGGCGCCGCCAGACGGCCGCTCCCGCCAGCAGGAGCCCCGCGCTCAGGGGCCCCGCCAGAAGAAGCCCGGGCAGCCACCGCTCCACCCGTGGCGCCAGCCACAGTCCCGCCAGAAAACCCAAGACCACGCTCGGAAGCGCCGCCATGATCTCCACGACCGGCTTGACGACCGACCGGAGACTCGGATGCATGAACTGGGAGACGTAGAGGGCGGCCAGGAGCGCCAGCGGCGCGGCGAAGAGAAGGGCATAAAAGGTCCCCTTGAGCGTCCCGTAGACGAGAGGCACCAGACTCAGCTTCGGCTCGAAGTCGTCCGTGCCCCCGGTGGACTGCCAGACGAACTCGGGTCGTTCGTACCCCTCATACCAGACGCGGCCGAAAAGCGTCCCGAGCGTGACTTCGGGATGGGGATTCGAAAGATCCCAGGAGCGGACCCGCCCTCCGGGATCGACCGCGAAGATCCCATCCCCCTTCGGAGCCAGACACGCCACGGCGCCCGGACCCGCATGGATCTCCGCGACCGTCCGGCCCGTCGTGCCGTGGTGGAGGCGAATCTCCCCTTGAACGTCCCACGTGAGGAATCCCTTGTCGCGCGAGGAAGCTTGGAATCCGGCCATCGCGGCCCCGTGCGGAGCGAAATCCCGGTACTTCCGGAGGATCCATGCATCCCCTTCTCCGCGCACCAGTCCCCAGCCCGAGAGGCGCCCTCGAACGTCGCCCACGATCAACGTCCGGTCCCCCAGAAGAAATCCGAGAACGGATACGCCCGCGCCGTCGGGAGTCACCGCTTGGGTCCCCACGACCTGAGGGGCCCGCGCGCCCCTCAGGTCCACCCGCACGAGAGTCCCTTCGGTTGTTCCCGCAAAGAGATCCTCGCCCCGTCCGTCCACGGCCAGCGCCACGACCCGCCCCGTGCCCGGCAGATCGACCTCGTGGCGCGCCTCCTCGACGCGTCCCGGCCCCACCAGCGCCCGTTTCTGGCGCCGCCGCACGATCGCGAGCCTGCGAGGCGCCACCGCCGCGGCCGCGACCAGTCCGTCCTCCGTCCCGGAGTGCGTCGCCGCAAGGAGGGGAGCATCCGCCTCGGCGATTCGAACGGGCGGCGACGTTCGGACTTCGGGACGCACGGAACGGCCTTGTTCCCCGTACGTGGTCCGAAAAACGATTTCCACCGGCAGGAGGCTTCCGTCCGAAAAGGTCAGCGCCAGGGAGCCCCGCCGGCGATCCGACACCGGGCCGACCGAGGTCCCCGCCGGCGCTGAAAGGGAGGGTTCCGCAAGCAGCGCTCCCGACCGATCGAAGAATCGGAGTCCTCCGATCGTCGCCACGTACAGGACTTCGCGATATTCATCGACTCCGACGATAAGAGGAGGGCCCTTCGGGGCGAGGGCGAAGCCGCCGCGCTCGGCGATGCGCGCGGGACGGAAAAGGGGGGCCACTTCGGCCACAAGGACGACGAGGATGGCCAGGATCGATCCGATGACGGCGACCCCTCCGAGGGTGACGACGCCTCGAGCCAGCCGGTCGGCGACGCGCCGCCGGCCGGCCCGAGGGAATCTCCAAAGGGGCGGGCGGACCCGGGGTGCGGGTCCGCCGGCCTGAGTACGGGGTGGTGGGTCCGGAAGCATCGTCTCTCTACTCGATCTTCGATCGCTCCTCCCGAGCCAGGTCGGCGGTCAGCGGAAAGTACCCGTCCTTCAGGACGACTTCCTGCCCGGGCCGCGAGAAGACGAGCTTGAGGAACTCCCGCGTCAAGGGATCCAGCGGTCGGGAGGGAGGCCGGTTCACCACCACCAGGAGAAAGCGCGCCAGGGGATACTCCCCGGAGTACGCGTTCTCCGCCGTGGCCGCAATGGGAGCGCCTCCCGGCCGATCTACCAGCGGCACGGCCCGCACGCCGGAGGTGACGTAACCGATCCCGCTGTAGCCGATCGCGGTTGGGTCCGTCGCCACGCCCAGAACCACGGAGGCGGACCCGGGCTGCTCCTTGACCTCATCCTTGAAGTCGCCGTTCTTGAGCACGTGCTCCTTGAAGAACCCGTACGTGCCGGACGCGGAGTTGCGGCCGTAGAGACTGATCGGCCGGCCCGCCCATTCGCCGGTGAGTCCGAGGTCCCCCCACGTGCGCACGGGACGGCCCCCGCGACGGCGCGACTTGGAGAAGATCGCGTCGGCCTGCTCCAGCGTAAGGTACGGAAGCGGGTTATCCTTGTTCACGAAAACCGCCAGCGCGTCCACCGCCGTCCGAAGGACGAGGGGCTTGTATCCGAACTTGCTTTCGAAGAGGTCGATCTCGGTGTCCTTGGGCGGCCGGGACATGGGGCCGAGCTGCGCCGTCCCGGCCACGAGCGCCGGGATCGCCGTGCTGGAGCCCTTTCCTTCCACCTGAATGTTGACATTGGGGTAGAACCTGCGGAACTGCTCGGCCCAGAGGGTCATGAGGTTGTTCATCGTGTCCGAGCCGACGCTCGAAAGGTTGCCGCTCACGCCGGAAACCGCCTCGTAGGGCGGGAGCGCCCCGTCGAGTTTCACCTGCTGCGCAAGCCCTGTCGCGGCCGCCCCCAGGACCAGCGCCGCCATCCACAACCGCTTCATACGCGTTCTCCTTATGCTTCGCCCGTATCAGAACCGATCCGTGTAAAGATTCCGTAAAGACCCGATCAAGCCGCCGTGAAGCTCAGAAGTCGATCTGCCAGCGCAGATAGAAGATGTCCTGGCTGTCCTCCAGCGCATCGCCGGAACCGACCGGAAGGTCCTCGTCGAACATGAGACGCTCCCAGTTGAGGCGAAGAACCACGTTCGGCGTCCACCACCAGTTCAGCCCCAACGTGGCTTCCCGGACCTCGGAGTTGGCCGCGGCGGAGATAAGGCCGGCGTCCTGGAGATCTCCGGCGTCCACGGCCGCGAACCGCAGCGCCAGCTCGAACGCGCCCCACGTTCCTTCGAGCGGATTCAGGTTCGCCCGGGGTTTGATCCGGTTCTCGACGGCCTTGTCCTCGCCGGTCAGAAGCCAGGTGCCCTGCACGTACCACGCCCGGATCTCGAAGTCGCCCGCCGGAGCGTAGGACTCCTGAAGTTCCTGATGGAGCGTCCCGTACTCCGCGCGGAGGCTGAACGGCCCGGACGCCCAGGAGAAGTTCAGCGCCAGCCGTCTCCGCAGGCCGTCGAGCTGCGGGAGCGTCGCCGGAATCAGCGTGACGCCGCTGTAGTCTCCGGAGGTCATGGCCCCCAGGGCCACCGGACCGTCCACGTCGCCCACGGTGGCGTCCACGCCCAGGCGCAGGTTCTTCACGAGGGCCGGGCCGTTCTTGAGCGGGCTCACGAAGATCCGGCCGGCCAGATCTTTTTCGTCGTTGTTGTCGGCGAGATTCTTGGGTTTGCCGACGCCGGTGCCGTTAAAAGCCCCGAGGTTCCACTGCAAAAGCCCGTCGGCGACCGCTCCGGAGAGCATGACGCCGACATCCCGTGAAGGGACGACGAGCCCTGCGTTGTAGACGCTTCGCTCGGCGAAGTCGATGAAGCGGCTCGAGGTCGTCTCTTCCTGGCTGAACGGCTCCTTGAACTGACCGAACTGAACGGTGAAGAACTCCTTCAGGCCGCCGTATCCGACATAGACGTCGTTCAGATTGAGCATGGCGGCCGTCGCCGTCGAGCTTCCCGTGACGGAAACGGGCACCGGGGCCAGGGGTCCCGCGCCGTCCGGGTCGACCGTACCCGTGCTCGTGATCGAGACCGACGGGGATCCCGTCTTGGCCGTGGTTTCCAGCCGGTAGAAGAAATCCCGGAAGAACGTTCCGTCGAGCTGGATGCGGGCGTCGTCTACGAGGAAGTTGTCCGCCCCGCCTCCCCCGCCGTCGTCCCGATCGAAGACGTGGCGGGCGACGATGTAGATGCGGCCGCCGATTTTGGCCGTGAAGTTCCCGTCCGGCGTCGCGAAGGACAGCATCCGGGCCGGATCCCACGCAGGCTGCTGCTGGGCGACCTGTTTTTCCAGCTTGCCGACCCGCTCCGGCAGGCTTTCCAGCTCCTTCTGCTTCTCCTGAGCGGCCGCCCGGCGCAGGCGTTCCATCTCTTCGTCCTGCGGGGACACCGCCGTTCCCAGAGCGATCGCCACGATCCACAACGTTTCCATGTCCTGCCTCCTTTCGGCTTGTCGGCCCGAAAGGTAGGGCGGGACCGTGAAGGGCGCACAAAGCTTCCGCTAAGGCTCGACAAAGGCTCGGAGGGTCGGGCGGCGTTCAAAATGGGAACGGATTTCCTTGTGCGGGCCCGAGCGGGAACGTTAGGATACCCCGTCCCCGACCCGGGCGCGATCGCCGGCTCCGGGACCTTCCCGGATGAACTCCGAGCGCTTCCGGCACCGACTGGATCTCATCGCGGTCTTCACTCAGAAGGAGATCAAGACCCGATACCGCGGCACCGTGCTGGGCTACCTGTGGTCGCTCGCGCACCCGCTCGCCTTCGTCGCCGTCTTCTTTCTGGCCTTCAAAACGGTGATGAAAGTGCCGGTGGAAGACTATGCCCTGTTCCTGGCGGCCGGCCTTTTTCCCTGGCAGTGGTTCTCCAACTCGCTGATCTCCGCTTCCACGGTGTTCGTGGGAAACGCGGCGCTCCTGCGGAAGGCGGCCTTCCCGCGAAATCTGCTGCCGCTGGCGGTCGTGCTGCAGAACATGGCCCACTTCCTGCTTTCCCTGCCGGCGATCGTTCTGCTTCTGGGGCTGCATGGACGCGCGCCGTCGGCGGCCTGGCTCTATGGAGTCCCGCTGGCCGCCGCGGCTCAATTCCTCGTCACGTACGGGCTGGCGCTGGCCGTATCGTCGGCCAACGTCTACCTCCGCGACCTGGAGCGGCTGACCGGCCTGGCGGTCTGGGTCCTCCTCTATCTGACCCCGGTCCTGTACCGCGAATCGATGATTCCGGACCGCTACCGCTGGATCGTGCATGCCAACCCCATGGCCCCGGTGACGATCGTCTGGCGGAACGTGCTTCTGGAAGGCGGCGTCCCGTGGGCTCCCCTCCTCCTCGGCCTGGCGCACGGGACGGCCTTGGCCGCCGTCGGCCACGCGGTCTACCGAAGGCTTTCCTGGCGGATCGCGGAGCTCGTATGACGGAACCGGCGATCGCCCTGCGGGGCGTCTCGAAAACCTTCCCTCGGACCCGGCTCCTGGCCGGCGGCCTGAAGGCGTTCCTTCTCCGCCGCCCCGCGACCAATGAAGGCCCGGCCGAGGTCCTGAGGGACGTCTCGCTCGAGGCGGCCCCGGGCGAGGTCGTGGGCCTTGTGGGACGTAACGGCTCCGGAAAGAGCACCCTGCTCCGGCTCATCGCGGGGATCCTGCGGCCTACCCGCGGGGAGATCCGCATCCGCGGGAGAATCTGCCCCTTTCTCGAGCCCACGGCGGGCTTCCATCCGGAGCTGACGGGCCGGGAAAACGTCCTCCTGGCGGCGGTCGTCCTCGGATTCACCCGCCGCGAGGCGCTCCGGAGAATCGATGACGTCGTCGCCTTCTCCGAGCTGGGCGACCGCATCGACCAGCCGATCCGCACTTACTCCAGCGGAATGCTCGCGCGGATCGGGTTCTCGGTGGTCGCGGCGGCCGACCCCGAGATCCTGCTCGTGGACGAGCTTTCCGTCGGAGACGCCGGATTCCGCGAAAAGTGCCTCGCCAAGATGAGGGAGTTCAAGAGCCGCGGCGTCACCATGGCGTACGTGTCCCACGCCGAAGACGACGTGCGCCGGCTCTGCGACCGCGTCGTCTGGCTGGATCGAGGCGCGGTCCGGCGAGTCGGGCCGCCCGACGCGATCCTTCCGGAGTATCTCGACGCCGTCAGACCGGCCCCGTCCCGGCGCGCGCAGGAGCGTCCCCATGTCGTCTGAGGCGGCTCCGGCGCGCCTGTTCATCGACTGCTCTCAGACCTACTTTCACGGAGGCCGGACGGGCATCCAGAGAGTCGTCCGGAACATCGCCCGCCACGGCGCGTCGAGGGCGAAGGCGCTCGGCTTGGAGTGCCACGCCATCGTCTGGACTCCGGGCGGCTTCCGCCAAGTCCGGGGGCCGGATCCCCATCCGTTCGTGATGCTCTACCAACGCTACGTGCGCGCGGTGAAGGCCGCCGTTCAGGTCGCGGCGGCTCTCCTCCACGCCTTCCTGCCCCGAAAGATCGTCGCGATCCTGAAAGCCCGTCTTCGAAAGCGGCCGTACCTTTCGATCCGTTGGGTCGGCCTCTTCCTGCGAAGGCGCCCCGTCCGCTTTCGCCCGGGCGACATTCTGCTGCTCGCGGACGCCCCTTGGAACCTCCCCGGCTTTTGGGACAGGGTGCGGGACGCGCGCGCCGGCGGCGCCCGGGTGGGGTGCGTCGTGTACGACCTCATTCCCCTCCTCTTTCCGCAATGGTGCACCTCGATCTTCGTTCAGGCCTTCCGGGAATGGAGCGCGCGCGCGTTCTCGACGGCGGACTTCTGCCTTTGCATTTCTGAAACGACCCGCCGCGATCTCGAGACCCATCTCCGTCGGGGCCCCGCCGGGAACGGCCTTCCCGCGCTGGGGACGTTCCGCCTGGGCGCCGGCCTCGACGCCACCCCCCGGACGCGGGTGCGACCGTCGTTGGAGTCCGCGTTCGCGTCCCTCCCGGCGCCGTTTCTTTCCGTGGGAACGCTGGAGCCCCGAAAGAACCAGTCCCTCCTTCTCGACGCGTTCGAGATCCTCTGGGGCCGCGGCTCGGAAGCGAAGCTCCTGATCGCCGGGGGACGCGGCTGGCGGTGCGGCGACCTTCTGAAACGGCTCGGGAACCATGCCGAGCGCGACCGCCGGCTGTTCGTCTTCCACGATCTGGACGACACGGAACTCTCGTATTGCTACCGGAACTCCCGCGCGCTGATCTTCGCTTCCCTTTACGAGGGGTTCGGCCTGCCGATCGTCGAGGCGCTCCGGCACGGCCTGCCCGTTCTGGCCAGCGACATCGCCGCTCATCGGGAAACGGGAGGCGACCGATGCGTGTATTTCGATCCGTCTTCCGCCGAAGACCTGGCGCGCCGCATCGACGACGTCGAAAAAGGGAGCGTCCCCGCGCCTCCGGCGAAATTCTCCTGGCCGAATTGGAAAGAATCGAGTCATGAACTGATCGCCGCGGTCCTCCGGCTGGCCGGACGGAACGGGCACGTCGAAAGGAGGCACGACCGATGAACGCTCACGAGGCACGTCCTGGAGACGCCCCCGATGCAAAGCCGTCCCTCTTCGGCGGCCTCGCCCGCCGGGTCGTGCGGAAAGTCCGCAACTCCGATTATGTGGACGCGCTGGCGCGGGACGTCCGGGCCCTGGCCTCGCGGCTCGACCGGATCGAGCGCGAGCGTCGCAACGGGTCCCCCTCCGGGGAAGCGCCCGCGGCGGATTCCGCGCTTCTCTCCATGCTGGCGTCCTTCATCGATCCCACGTTCCCCTGGCTCACGGAGTACACCCACGAGATCACGGAGGAGTTCGTCCTTGAAAATGCCCGACATCACGCCTTCTTCGTGGAACTGGTCGAGAAGTACGCACGCAGGGCCGCCGGGGAGCGAACGCCCCGCCTCCTCGACTTCGGGGCCGGAAGCGGCACCCTCTCGATCGTCTTCTCACAGCGCAACTACGACGTCGTCGCGATCGACAACGACCCGATCATGGTCGCCCGGGCCCGGCGGATCGCGCAGCGCCTGGGCGGCTACGCCCGCATCCTCTGCATGGACGGGCTGGATCTCCCCCTCATGAAGGAAGGTTCGTTCGATGTCGCCTTCTCTCAGGGAACTCTCGAGCACTTCGACAACGACACGATCCGAAAGTTCCTCCAGGCGCAGCTCCACGTGGCGCGTTTCGTGGTCTTCTCGGTCCCCTCCTTCTTCTGGCCCCACCATGATTTCGGCAATGAGCGGAAAATGACGCTCGAGGAATGGAGGACCATCCTGGACGACTGCGGGGTGCGCATCGACCATCTCTCGTATTATCAGCAGGACCACTGGCACGTGGCGGCGGCGGTCACGCGGAAAGAGTAGGCGACGGTCGTCCGGAATGGACCGGGTCCGATCGCCATTCGGGCAAAACCGAGGTTTGAATCCCCCGACCGCATCCCCCGACCCAAGGCGTGGAAGGGAGGCCGCCGCGCATCATCCCGCCGACCCTCGCGTCGAAAGCCGGGGACGGAATCTGTGGTATGCCCGGCAGGAGTTGAACCTGCAACCTTTGGCTCCGGAGGCCAACGCTCTATCCAGTTGAGCTACGGGCACGTGCCGGCGGGCGCGCGGGCCGCCCGCCGCCGGATGTGGAAGCGCTGATTAGACTACGGGAGCCGCTCCCGGGAGTCAAGATCTAGCCTCGCCGAACCCGGGCGCCGCGGCTCCGCCGGCGCGAACCGCCGCCCCCCGCGGCCTCCTGCCCCGAAAGACGCCGGATCGCGTCGCGCAGCTCCGCGGCGCGCTCGAAGTCGAGCCGCTCCGCCGCCGCGTACATCTCCTTCTCGAGCGCCGCGATCGCCTCCGCCCGGTCCAAGCCCGCCTCGTCCAGCCCCGCCGCCTCCGCCGCCGTCCGGCGCGCCCGCAGGACCTCCTCCACCCCCCGCCGGATCTCCTTCTGGATCGTCTGGGGCGTGATCCCGTGCCGGGCGTTGTAGTCGAGCTGAAGCCGGCGGCGCCGCTCCGTCTCGGCGATCGCGCGGCGCATGGAGTCCGTCACCTGGTCGGCGTAGAGAAGGACCCGCCCGTTCACGTTCCGCGCCGTGCGGCCCACCGTCTGGATGATCGAGGTCTCCGAACGCAGGAACCCCTCCTTGTCCGCGTCCAGAATCGCCACGAGCGTCACTTCCGGAAGGTCCAGCCCCTCCCGCAGAAGATTCACCCCCACGAGGACGTCGTACTTCCCCTCCCGGAGCTGGCGGAGAATCTCCACGCGCTCGAGGGTCTCGATCTCCGAGTGGAGATATTTTCCGCGGATCCCTTCCTCCTGGAGGAACGCCGAAAGCTCCTCCGCGAGACGCTTGGTCAGCGTGGTCACGAGCACCCGCTCGCGGCGCTCCGCGCGGATCCGGATCTCCTGGAGAAGATCGGGCACCTGCCCGCGCGCCGGCCGGACTTCGATTTCGGGGTCCACCAGGCCCGTCGGACGGATGATCTGCTCGACGACGTCGCCGCCGCAGGCTTTGAGCTCGTGGGCCGAGGGCGTCGCCGAAACGAAAAGGACCTGCGGGACCTTGGCTTCCCACTCCTCGAACCGGAGCGGCCGGTTGTCGAGCGCGCTCGGAAGCCGGAATCCGTAGTCCACCAGCGTCTGCTTGCGGGAGCGGTCGCCGTTGTACATGCCGTGAAGCTGCGGAAGCGTGGCGTGCGATTCGTCCACAATGCAGAGGAAGTCCCTCGGAAAGTAGTCCAGAAGCGTCGCCGGCGGCTCCCCCGGCCGGCGGCCCGAGAGATGCCGCGAGTAGTTCTCGATCCCCTTGCAGTACCCGACCTCGCGCAGAAGCTCCAGATCGTACTTCGTCCGCGCCTTCAGCCGCTGCGCTTCCAGGAGCTTGCCCTGCGCCTGAAGCTCCCGGAGGCGCTCCTCGAGCTCCAGCTCGATCGTGTAGAGCGCCCGGTTGATCTTTTCCTCCGGCATCACGAAGTGCTTGGCCGGATAGATCGTAAACGCCTCGTATTCGGCGAGCGTTCCGCCGCTCACCGCGTGAATCTCGGAAAGCCGGGCGACCGCGTCACCGTCGAACTCGACCCGCAGCGCCGTCTCGAGGTAGGAGGGCCGCACCTCCACGGTGTCGCCCCGGACGCGGAAACGCCCGCGTTCCAGCGCCCCGTCCGAGCGCTCGTACTGGACGTCCACTAGGCGCCGGGCCAGCGTGTGGCGGTCGAGGCGGTCCCCCTTGCGGAGGGGCACCGTCATCTCCCGGTAGTCCTCCGGCGAACCCAGGCCGTAGATGCAGGACACGCTGGCGACCACGACCACGTCCCGCCGGGAAAGGAGCGCGCTCGTGGCCGCCAGCCTCAGCCGGTCGATGTCCTCGTTGATGTCCGCGTCCTTCTCGATGTAGATGTCCCGCTGCGGGATGTAGGCCTCGGGCTGGTAATAGTCGTAGTAGCTGACGAAGTAGTGGACGGCGTTTTTCGGAAAGAAGTCGCGGAATTCCGCATAAAGCTGGGCGGCGAGGGTCTTGTTGTGCGTGATGACGAGGGTGGGCTTTTTCACCCGGGCGATGACGTGCGCCATCGTGAAGGTCTTCCCGGACCCCGTCACCCCCAGCAGCGTGGAAAAGCGCTCTCCCCGAAGGATCCGATCGGAAAGCTTTTCGATCGCCTGCGGCTGGTCCCCCTTCGGGACCATCTTCGAAACGATTTCGAAGTCCGGCATCCGGCCGATATTCTAGGAGGCGCACGGCCGGAAGGCAAAGAGACCTCTGAGGCGCCCCGACGATCGAACGGGCCTATTCCGCCCTCCTCGCAGGCGCCGCCGCGGCGCCCGCCGGGGCCGTCTCCACGCGGTTGCGCCCCGCCTCCTTGGCCCGATAGAGCGCCTGGTCGGCCCGCTCGACGAACGCCGCCGGGTCCGCCATCGACGGATCCCACTGCGCCACCCCGAAGCTCGCCGTCACCCGGATCCCGGCGATCTTGCGCGCCTCCACCGCCGCCCGCAGGCGCTCCGCCGCCCGCGCCGCCGCCGCCAGGTCCGCCTTGGGCAGAAGCACCGCCATCTCCTCCCCCCCGTACCGGAAGGCGCTCCCGCCCCGCACCTTCTTGCGCAGAATCTCCGCCACCCCCTGAAGCACCCGGTCGCCCGTCACGTGGCCGTGCGTGTCGTTCACCTTCTTGAAATGGTCCACGTCCACCATGATGAGCGAAAGCGGCTCGCCGTACCGGCGCGCGGCCTCTATCGCCTGCCGGGCCTCCAGCGCGAAATGGCGCTTCGTCCAGAGCCCCGTCAGACCGTCCTGAACCGCGCGCGTGTAAAGATCCGGCGTCTTGAGCGCCAGCCCCAGAAACTTCGAGAACTCCCCGAGATGCCGGGACAGGATCCGCGCCCGCTCCTCCCTCGCCGCCGCATCCGGCTCGGGCGGAGCCGTCACCCGCACCACCCCCACCACCTCGCGGTCCGCCTGAAGCGGAGCCAGCGCCCGAAGCCTCCCCTCCTCCGCCTCCAGCACCACCCGCCCCGCCTCCAGGCACCGCCGCACCCCCGGATCCTCCGGCGCCCCGGGATCGAACTCGGTTTTTCCGAACTGCCGGACCGCCCGGAGCGACAGGCGCCCTCCTTCGCCGCGCATCCAGAGCTCCACCGCTCCCCCCAGGGTATCGCAGGCGATCGCCAGAACCCGATCCAGCACCGCCCGGAAATCGACGTCCTCGTTGAGCACAAGACCGATCTCGCGCTCCGCCGAAAGCAGATCCACAAGCCCCTGAAGTTCCCGCAGCCGCGCCGCCCCCTCGCGCTCCCGCTCGGCCGCGGCCCGAGCCACCGCCGCGAATTCCGCCGGCCGCCGGAACACGAAAGCCGCCGCCGCCGCCAGCCCCACGGCGTACGCCGCCACCCCCAGAGCCACGGGACCCGCCCCCTTCTCCCAGAGATACGCCCCCGCCGCCGCCGGACCCGCCGCCAGCGCCAGGAAAAGCTCCCACCGCCGAGCCATCGATTATGTATTTCGGCCCGGCGGCCGCGGTTCATGCACCCTCCCCCGGACGGCCCTCCA
>DATLZA010000147.1 GCA_035574235.1 Planctomycetota bacterium
GACGGGGGTGCCGATCGTCCTCGGCGCGTGCGCCGCGGGCGACCCCCTCGATCGCGCGTTCGGACCCGACGGGCGCACGATCCGCCGGGCCCTCGAGGAGTTCCCCCCGGAGCGCCGGGCCGACTTCGAGCTCGTCCGCGACCGCTGCGGGCGGTGCCACTCGCTCGATCCCGTCTTCGCCGCCCGGGTGCCCGAAGGAGGCTGGGCCGCGCAGGTGCGCACGATGGCCCGCAAGGCGGGCGCGGGAATCGCCCCCGCGGAAGCCGCCCGGATCGCCTCCTTCCTCGAGTACTTCGACGCCGAGCGCCGCGCGGCGGCCGCCCCGCACGCCCCTTGACCGGCCCCGGGGAACGGCCCCGGCTTTATTTCTGGGGGGATTCGGCGGGACACGAAATCGTGGCCGTTTACCCGTGCACGTCCTCTGAGGCCGCCGGGCCGGGGCCGGCGTGAGAATCCGCCGGAATCCGACCCCTCCCCCGGCGACGCTCACGGCAGGGGGCCGATCTCGATCCGGCGGAATTCGACCTCCGTGCCTTCGGCCTGAAGCGCGATTTTCCCCCGGTCCGTCGTGGCGTTGAACCCTTCGTTGACGAGGTCGCCGTTCACCCAGACCTTCACCGTCCGGTCCCGGGCCTCGATGACCATCGTGTTCCACTCGCCGATGGGCTTCTCGGAGTTGTCCGTCAGGTTCAGAATCCGCCGGGCGTCGTTGGGCCCGCCGCCGTACTTCTGGCCCTCCTTGCGGGGGCGGCGCTTCTCCATGTCCGGAACTTCGATATTCTCCTGGATGCACCAGAAGTCCCCCGCGTTCCCGCTCATCATCTGCACCTCGATCGACTGGGGGAACATCTTCCCGAGCGCCCGCGGCGTCGAGGAGTGGATGAGCACGCCGCAGTTGCCCGCCTTCTTCGGGAACCGGTACTCGATCTCCAACCGGTAGTTCCGGAAGGCCGAGGTCGTCATGAGGTGTCCCCGCGGCTCGCCGAGACTCACGAGCATCCCGTCCCGCACGACGAAGGGATCCGGGGCCGAAGGATTCTGGTCCTTGGCCGGAACGTCCATCGTCCACCCCGAAAGGTCCCTGCCGTTGAAGAGCGACGCTTTCCGCGACGGCACCACGATCCCGTCCGGACCGGCCACGCAAAGGCCCCCTTGCGCTCCCGCCGCGCACGCCCCGAGCAGCCCGACCGCAACGATCAGTCCCATCCGCTTCATGGCCGTTCCCCTCCTAGCGTTCCAGCCACCGAACCGCGTCCACGATCACATAGCCGTCCGTCCCGGCGTTGGCGATTTCCACCGCCGCGCGGCCCCCCGCGAACTCGAACGTCCCCACCGGCGCGAAAAGCCCCTCCACCGGCGGAACCGCCCGCTGGTCGAGCGCCGCCTCCGCCCGGCCGCCCGCGTGCTCGATCGTCACCGCCACCCGCGAGGCCCGGTTGGGATGGGCCGTGTAGGCCACCTGCACCTCATAGCGGCCCGGGCGCGGAAGCTCCGCCTCGAACCGCGCGCGCTTGGCGCCCTTTCCCGCGTTGCCGTCGTGCCGGTACCCCTCCCCCACGTACGGCTCCTGCGCGCGGCTCGGCGTCCAGTCCCCCACGAGCGTCGCCCGCGCGTCGTCCACGACGATCCCCCGGGGCTTCGGCGGGCCGTATTCGAGCACCTGCCCGTCCGCCCGGAGACGCTCCCGCAGCCGCGCATACGGCAGATCCTGCACGGCGATCCCCCCCTCGATCGCCAGCGCCGCCGCCGTCGCCGCCGACTGGCCGAGAATCATGAACACCGGCTCCATCCGGATCGAGCCGTACGCGATGTGCGAACTCGACACGCAGACCGGGACCAGGAGATTTTCGCATTCCGCTTTCTTCGGCGTGAGCGCCCCGTACGCGATCTCGTACGGCCGCGGGCAAGGCACCCCGATGTCCCCCTCGTTCTGGACGTGCCCTTCGGGCGTCACGTACCGGCGCACGTTGTGGGAATCGATCGTGTAGGAGCCCATCCCCACGGAGTCCGGCGTCTCCTTGCGGTCCAGACAATCGTGCTCGGTCATGACGTACGCGCCGATCATCCGCCGCGCCTCCCGCACGTAGATCTGGTGCGGCCAGCCCCCGTTGTCCGTGAACTCGTCCTTCGCCAGGCCCCAGCGGGATACCGCCTTCCGGACGTCCTCCGGCACCCGCGGGTCGTTGGCCATGAAGTACATGAGCCCCTTCTGGTAGGTCTCGTGCTCCTTGAGAATCTCCCGGCGCCGCTCGTAGGACGCCTCGGGATAGTCGTAGTTCATCCCGATGTTGTCGGTGCTGAAGGGGCCATGGTTGTTGGTGTCGGTCTTTCGGTTCGGGATCGGATCGTACTTGTTGAAGAGTTCCCGCCATCCCGATTCGAACACCCGAAGCAGAAGCTCGTACTGCCGGGGATCGTACCCCTCGGGCTTGGGGAACGGAATCCGGTTTTCCGGGAGGTCCGTCAGGCACATCCGATAGCAGTACGCCTGCACCCGCCGGTCCCCTTCCCCCCGCACGCCCGGCGGATCGGGACTGATCCGCGGGAGAAGCCCGCTTTCCGGCTTTCCGGGAACGACGTACGGCGAAATCGGCTTCTTGAAGAAATGCGCGTGGTGGAGAACCCCCACCTGGTTGCCGTTCCAGGTCTCCCCGTAGACGGAATTGGCCTCGCGGCCCACGTGGTAGCTCACCCCCGCGGCGGCCATGAGGTCGCCTTCGTAGGTGGCGTCGATGAACATCCGGCCGCTCCAGAAGGCCCCGTCGAGCGTGCGGAACCCGACGATCCGCGCGCCCTCCTTCCGGACGCCTCCCGGCCCGCGGTCCAGCCACCGGTCACGGAAGACGGGAATCCCGTATTCCTTAACGTAGCCCTCGAAGATCGCTTCCGCGACGTGAGGCTCGAAGATCCACATGGTGCGGCGTTCGCCGTCGATGGCCGGTGTTCCCTGCCCCTTGTTGCCGTACTCCGAGGGCTTCTGCCACCTCCAGGCTTCCGGCTTCTGGTAATGCAGCCACACGCGATGGTAGAAGTCGCGCGCGAGACCTCCGATGACCGCCTTGTTGCCCGTGTCCGTGAAGCCCAGGCCGCCGCTCGAAAGCCCGCCCAGGTGCCTGTCCGGACAGACGATCGCGACCGATCGGCCCATCCGGCGCGCCTGGACGGCGGCGATCACGCCGGCCGAGGTTCCGCCGTAGACGACGATGTCGTACGATCCCCCCTCCACGCCGCCGTTCGGCGCGGGAGCGCCCGCGCAGCCCGCCGAAAGAATCGCCGTCCAGAAGAAGGCGCCGCGCCGCATGGATCTAGTCTCCCTGGAAGTCGCCCGCCGCTCCCGCTCCGTTCCCCGCCCGGTCCTGGGTCCCGGGCGCTGGATTGGTCGCCGCGCCGCCGGTCGCGTCGCGGCCGTCGAAAAAGACATCGCCCCCATTTCCGCCGGCGACGCCGCCGCGGGCGACGATCGACCCGAGGTTCTGGACGATCCCGCCGGTGGGGCTGTCGGTCGAAGTCGTCAGATCGTCATCCGCGTCGAAGACGACGGCCGCCGAGGAGGAATCGACGCTGGAGGCGCTACCGTCGTTGCGGGCGCTCCCGCCCGTGGCGCCGTCGCCGCCTGAAACGTCGATCGACGCGCCCGACGCCAGCGTGATCGCGCCGCCGGCGCCGTCGCCGTCCGAGTCCGAATGGACCACGACCCGGCCGCCCTGGCCGCCGGCGCCGGTCGCGCTCGAGCCGCCCTTCGCGGAAATCGTGCCGGAGAGCGTAACGTCGTGAGAAACGGTCGAGATCGAAAGCACCGCGCCCCCGCCGCCGGTGCCGCTCCCGTTGGCGGGCCCCCCGTCGCAGGTCCAAACGCCGGAGACGGAGATCCGCCCGTTCGCCGAGACCGTGAGATTCCCGGCCACCCCGCCGGCGCTCGAACCCTCCCCGGTCCCTCCGCGGGTGTCGAGATCGGCGCTCCACGTGAGGTCCCCGAAGGGCCCGGAGTTCGTCACCGAGACGGCGCCTCCTCCGCCGCCGGCGGCGCTTCCGTTCACCGATGAGCCTCCCCGAGTGTCGAATTTCCCCTGCACGGAGGCGTCGGCCCCCCCGTTCGTATCGAACGCGATGGCTCCGCCGACGCCGGTCCCGGTTTCCCCGTTTCCGCCGCAGGTCGAGTACGTCCCCCGGCCGGTTTCGAGCGTCAGGACACGATTCCCGCTCGTCCCGAGACTTACATTGCCGGCCGTGCCGCCGACGGCCCCCGTCGTGCCCACCGTCGCCGCGCCGCCGGAGGTGTCGATGAGACCGTACACCCGCGCGGGAAGGGATCCCCCCGTCAGCGTGAAGGTTCCCCCATCTCCGCCGGTCGCGTCGCTGCCGGTCGCTGTGGCGTTACCGCCCCGCATCGTGATCGTCGTCGAAACGTCCACGCCGCCGGGACCGGTCAGCGTCACCGATCCCGCGTCTCCGCCCGCCACAGTCGTCGAGCCGGAGGCCGCGCCGCCCGAGGTCGTCACCGTCCCGAATACATAAAGCTTGCTGACGGCGGTCATCGCGACGTTTCCGCCCGCGCCGCCCGAGGTCGTTCCCGAGCCGCCCGGCGTCTTGACGGATCCCGCGGTGAAGTAAATGTGATCCCCGCCCGGCAGGATCGTCCAGGTGACTGAGCCGCCCGCGCCGCCGGCTCCGGCCGTGTGCGCTTCGCCGGACGCGTCGATCTCGCCGGTGACGACGATCCGGCGCGCTTCGATGAGGAGCGGCCCGGCGGCATCGCCGTCCGACGTGCCGTCCGTGTTCGCGGTGCGGACCGTCCCGGAGACAAACACCGTCCCGTTCGGAGCGCGCAGGGTGATGCCATCGGGAGGCCCCGACCCCGGATCGCGCGCCGTCAGGACTCCGGACACCACGAGATCTCCATTGGTCGATTCGATGGTGACGGCCCCGGAGGCGGTGATGTTAACGGTTCCGGTAATAAGGAGATTTCCAGGTTGGCTGACACTGGAGCTGACTGAGGTGATCGTGGTTCCCGTCGTGGGGGCGCTGGGAACGGGCGGCACGCTCAGAGTCGAAAGCGACGCGCCGATATTGAGCGTTTCCGAGGCGTAGCCACTGATCTGGCCGCCCGCGCCGCCCGTGCCGTCGATGCCCCCCGTGGACGAGGCGTTTCCGCCGCAGGCCGAAAGGGTCAGCCCCGCGGGGGTCCCCGGGAGAATGACGAAGACGATCTCCGGATCGTCGTGGCAGGCGGCGAGCGAACAGACGAGCGCGGCCAGGGCCGGATATCGCAGGCTCATGAGCGGCCTCCTCCCGATGGGCGCCCCTTCCGGGGAGCCGGCACGAACCCTGAATATACCCGAATCGCCCGGGAAGCAAAGACTTTGCATCCGCCGCCGCGGGACCTACACTGGGCGCCATGAGCCTGCCGCTTCTGGCGATCCTGGTCCTGGCGGCGCTCGGGGCCGGGTACGCGCTCTACGGACGCCTGGTGGCCGCCCAGTACCGCCTGGACGACGCGCGCCGCACGCCCGCCGAGGAGGTCAACGACGGCGTGGACTTCGTGCCGACGCGCCCGTTCTACCTTCTCGGCCAGCACTTCAGCGCCATCGCCGCCGCGGGGCCCATCGTGGGGCCCATCCTCGCCTGCGTCCAGTTCGGATGGCTGCCCTGCATCCTCTGGGTCACGCTCGGCGTCGTCTTCATCGGAGCCGTCCACGATTTTTCCGCCCTCGTCGCCAGCGTCCGCCACAAGGCGCGCTCGATCGCCGAGATCGTGCGGGAAAACCTCGGGCCGCGGGCCTGGGCGGCGATCATGGCGTTCATCTGGATCTGCCTGGTGTACGTCATCGTGGCGTTCACGGACGTGACGGCCCAGAGCTTCGTGGGCCGGATCGAGGAGCTCGAAGGGGTCAAGGTTTCCTTCGAGCGGGGCGGGGCGGTCGCCTTCTCGAGCACGGCCTATCTGCTTCTGGCGGTCGCGATGGGCGCCCTTCAGAAGAAATTCGCGCCGCCGCTCTGGCTCGTGACGCTCCTTTTCGTCCCGGCCACGCTCGGCGTCGTCTGGCTGGGCACGAAGTGCTCGACGTGGCTGGTCCTGTCCGGTCCTTCCGCCCCGCGGATCTGGGGGGCGATCATTCTGGGGTACTGTTTCCTGGCGTCCCTGCTTCCGGTGTGGCTTCTCCTACAGCCGCGGGGATATCTGGGAGGCTTCGTTCTTTACATCGTGCTGGCGGTCGGCGTTTTCGGCATCTTCTTCGGCGGATTCGAGGTCCGCCAGGACGCCTTCAAGGGCTGGGTGCAGCGGGACGCTTCGGGGCAGCCGACCCCCACGGGGCTTCTTTTTCCCTTTCTTTTCGTCACGATCGCCTGCGGCGCGTGCTCGGGATTCCACGGCCTGGTCTGTTCGGGGACGACCTCCAAGCAGATCGCGCGGGAGTCCCACTGCCGGCCGGTGGGATACGGAGGGATGCTGCTGGAGGCCTTCGTGGCGCTCATCGCCCTCGGGACCGTCATGATCGCGGCGCGGCCGGAGGGGCCGTCGGTCACCTACGCCAAGGGCATCGCCTCGTTCCTTTCCGTGATTCTGGGCCGCGAGCAGTTCCTTTTCGCCTTCATCTTCGGCTCGCTCGCCTTCGCGACGTTCGTTTTCGACACGCTCGACGTGGCCACGCGGCTGGGGCGGTACATTCTCCAGGAGCTCACGGGGCGGCGTTCGCGCGCGGCGGCGGCCGCGGCCACGGCGGCGACGGTCGGGGTGCCGCTCTTTTTCATCCTCTCGGCCGATCCCCCCCGGCCCGGCCGTCCCCCCGCCTACATGGAATTCTGGACGCTCTTCGGCACGTCCAATCAGCTCCTGGCGGCGCTGACGCTGCTCGGGATCACGGTGTGGCTCCGGCGCCGGGGGCGGCGCTGCTGGTTCACCTTCGCGCCGATGCTTTTCGTGATGGCGGTCACCGTCGCGGCGCTCGGAATCCAGGCGGTGCAGGCCTTCCGGCGGCCGATCGGGCTGAACCCTTCGACGATCAACGGAGTCGTGTGCATTCTCCTGATGGGACTGACGACGCTTTTGGCGGTCGAAGCCGCGCGCGCGGTGCGGCGACCCGCGCCCGCGTCGGAGGGCGCCTGACGTGGACCGGACGCTGGCGCTTTTCCTCGGGATCGTGGCGCTTCTGACGGCGGTCCCGGCGTGGCTGGCGGGATCGATCCTCGCGCGGCGGGCGAAGGCCGACGGAGAGCCCGTCCGCGACTGGATTCCGTTCGGGCTTCTCCCCTACGCGCTCACGCGCTTCCGCCACCCGCACCGCGGGGCGATCGTCGCGGCCTACGTGGCGGCGAATCTCGTTTCCTGGGGGGCGCTCGCCGCGCTCCTGGGGCTCTCCCTGGCCGGACGCTAAGCGGGGCTCGGCGGCGCCTGAAGGCGCAGGCGCGTCGTCCCGCCGGAGGTCCCCCCCGCTCCGGCGATCCGGGCGGCCAGCTCCACGGCCGCCCCGAGGTCCGAGCGCAGCCGGAGGGTCCGGAAACGGGTTTTCAGGCCCGCGCGGCGCAGGAGCCGGCGGGGTTGCCGCTGCACGCCGGCGAGGATGGGCGTCACCCCCCGGCGTTCGAGCCGCTCCAGGGCGCTTTCCAGAGCCACCAGGCCGGTCGCGTCCATGTACGGCACCTGGTCCATCCGGAGCACGATCGCCCGCACCCGGTCGGTGACGATCCCCAGCGCCGCGATCGCCCGTTCGGCCGCGCCGAAGAACAGGGGGCCCGCGATGTCGTAGACCACGACCCCGGGGGGAACGGGCACCGGTCCTGCGGCTTCGGCGTCTCCGACGATGCGGGCGCGCGTCATGGAAGCCATGCGCTGCATGAAAAGAAGGGCCGCAAGCACGATCCCCACCGTCACGGACACCACCATGTCGATCGCCACGGTGAGCCCGAAGCAGACCAGAAGCACCGCCACGTCCCCGCGCGGCGCCACCCGCAGCGTGTGGAGGAAGTGTTTGGCCTCGGACATGTTCCAGGCCACCAGAAGCAGGAGCGCCGCCAGGGAAGCCATCGGAAGGTAGCCCAGAAGGGGCGCCAGCCCCAGGACCGCCGCCAGGATCGTGAGGGCGTGGACCATGGAGGCCACGGGGGAACGCGCCCCGGACCGGATGTTCGTCGCCGTCCGCGCGATCGCGCCGGTCGCCGGAATGCCTCCGAAGAAAGGAGCCACGAGGTTCCCGAGGCCCTGAGCCACCAGCTCCGCATCCGGGTCGTGCCGCGTGCCCGACATGCCGTCGGCCACGACGGCCGAAAGGAGCGACTCCACGGCGCCGAGAAGAGCGATCGCGAACGCCTTGGGAAGGAGGGCCTGGATCGTATCGAAATCCAGCCGGAACGGCGCCCCTCCCGGCCCCCCCAGCGTCCAGGGCAGCACCGGCATCGGAGGGATCTGCGGAATGCCGGCGATCTCGCGGCCGCCGACGACCGTATGGAAGCGCCCGGCGATGGTATCGACCGAAGCCTCTGGGAAAAAGTGGCGCAACGCCGCCGCCGCCGCGGCCGCCGCCGGAAGGGCGATCAGCGGAGCCGGCACCGTTCGAACCCAGCGCCGGCAGGCGATCAGAAGCGCCAGCGTGAAGGCCCCCAGGGCCAGGTCCCAGGGGTCCAGCGTGCCGCGCGCCGACCAGAGCTCCGCCACCCGCTCGAAGTAATGGTCGGAAAGATGGGCGGGACGCAGACCCAAGAAGTCCTTCACCTGAAAGGTCGCGATCACGACGGCGATGCCCGCCGTGAATCCGGTCGTCACCGGGTGGGGCACGAACTGAATGAGGCGTCCCAGCCGCAGCAGGCCGAGCGCGGCGAGCATCACGCCGGCCATGGCCCCCGCGGTCAGGAGCCCTCCCATCCCGTACTGGGCGCAGATCGGGGCCAGGATGACGACGAACGCCGCGGTCGGGCCGGATACCTGGGTCCGGGAGCCCCCGAGCAGGGCGATGAGGAATCCCGCGACGATCGCCGTGTAGAGCCCGTGCTGCGGAGGAGCCCCCACGTTGATGGCCAGGGCCATCGCCAGGGGCAGGGCCACGACGCCCACGACCAGGCCCGCCAGAACGTCGCTCCGAAGGGCGTCCCGCCCGTAGCCCTCCTTGAGCGCGGCGCGCAAGGCCGCCGCCGGCAACGCGCTCCAGGGAAGGCCGGCGTCCGGCTCGAAATATCGCGTCCTCGGCATGCGGCGGCTCCTTCCGGACAAAAGGGGCTGTAACGTACCGCACCGCCGGGTCGATTTCCAGGAGAAGGCGCGTCCGCTATTTCACTGAAATTTCAGTGGAAACGGCGGGCCGCTTCGGTGTACAGATTATTAGCGAGGAGGTGATCGCCGTGCTCAGGTTCCTGGGGCGCGCTCCGGCCGTCCTTCTTCTCTCGTTCGCCGCCGCGGCGGCGGCCCCCGCCGCCCAGGAGGACGCCGCCCGCGAGGGCATGGAATTCTTCGAGAAGAAAATCCGCCCCGTGCTGGCCGAGCGCTGCTACTCCTGCCACAGCGCCCAGGCGGGCAAGGTCAAAGGCGGACTCCACATCGACACCCGCGAGGGCCTCCTCCGCGGCGGCCACCTCGGACCGGCCGTCGTCCCCGGACATCCGGAGAAAAGCGTCCTCCTCCTGGCCATCAAGCACGCGGACCCCGACCTCAAGATGCCCCCCAAGACCAAGCTTCCCCCCGAGGTCGTCCGCGACTTCGAAACCTGGATCGCCCGCGGCGCCCCCGACCCGCGCCACGCGGACGCCGGCGCCGGCGCGCGCAAGGGCGCCATCGACTGGGACGAGGGCCGCCGCTTCTGGGCCTTCCGTCCTTTGGCCGATCCGTCCCCTCCGGCCGTCCGCGACCCCTCGTGGCCGGAAAGCCCCATCGACCGCTTCATCCTCGCCAAGCTCGAGGAAAAAGGGCTCCGCACCGGCCCCGACGCCGACAAGCGCACGCTCCTTCGGCGCGTGACGTTCGACCTGACGGGCCTTCCGCCCACGCCCGAGGAAATCGAGGCGTTCCTGGCGGACGATTCGCCGGACGCCTTTGCGAAAGTGGTCGAGCGGCTTCTGGCCAGTCCCCGCTACGGCGAACGCTGGGGCCGCCACTGGCTGGACGTCGTGCGCTACGCCGACACCGCCGGAGACAACTCCGACTTCCCGATCCCCCAGATGTACCGGTACCGCGACTGGGTGATCCGGGCGTTCAACCAGGACAAGCCCTGGCGGGATTTCCTCCGCGAGCAGATCGCCGGGGACCTTCTTCCCTGGACGAACGCGGAGGATCGTTGCGCGAAGATCGTGGCCACCGGGTACCTCGCGCTGGCGCGCCGCTTCGGCTCCCGCGTGGACGACTACCCCTGGCACCTCACGATCGAGGACACGATCGACAACCTGGGCCGCGCGTTCCTCGGCCTGACCATCAACTGCGCCCGTTGCCACGATCACAAGTTCGACCCCATCAGCCAGGAGGACTACTACGGCCTCTACGGCATCTTCGCCGGCACCCGCTACCCCTGGCCGGGCATCGAGCTTCAGCAGTACCAGCGCGATCTCGTCCCCCTGGCCCCGCCGGAGGTCGTGGAGCCCGCCCTGCGCGAGCGCGAGGAGCGCCGCAAGGCGCTGGAGGAGGCGGTCAAGCTTCTCGAAGCCGAGAAGAAAGCCGTCGACCGCGCGGCGGCCGATTCCGCCCTTCCCTCCGACGGCGAAACCGTGCGCGCCCGCGAGCGGGCCGAGGAGCTGGGCCGCGCCCTGGCCGCCGCGCGCCGCGAGCGCGACCTTCTTCCCAAGACGCCGCTCCCGTTCGAGACCGCCTACGCGGTCTCCGAAGGTCCCCCGGCCGGAAACGCCCGCGTGCATATCAAGGGCGACCCCGCCCGCCTCGGGGCCGAGGTGCCCCGCCGGTTCCTGACGATCTTCGGAGGAAAGCGGGTCCCCGAGACCGAAAAGGGCAGCGGCCGTCTCCATCTGGCCGAGTGGCTGGCGGATCCCTCCAACCCGCTGCCGGCGCGCGTCATCGTCAACCGGATCTGGACGTGGCACTTCGGACGCGGCCTCGTTCCGACGCCGAGCGACTTCGGCAAGCAGGGCAAGCCCCCGACGCACCCGGAGCTTCTGGACTGGCTGGCCCGCCGGTTCCTCGAGGACGGCGGCTCCTTCAAGGCGATGCACCGGAGAATCCTCCTCTCGCGGACGTACCGGATGTCCGGAGACGACGTTCCGGCCAACGTCGCGGTCGATCCCGCCAACGAACTCCTCTGGCGCTGGCCGCGGCGGCGCCTGGAGGCGGAGGCGATCCGCGACGCGATCCTGGCGGTTTCGGGCGGTCTCGACCGCACGCCGGGGGGCCCGCATCCCTTTCCGCCCTCGACGGAGTGGGGCTTCACCCAGCACAAGCCGTTCATCGCAGTCTACGAATCCTCGCGGCGCAGCGTCTACCTCATGACCCAGCGGATCCGGCGGCACCCCTTCTTCGGTCTGTTCGACGGCGCCGATCCGAGCGCCTCGACCGCCCTGCGGGGAACGAGCACCACGCCCCTGCAGGCGCTCTGGTTCTTCAACGACCCCTTTGTCCACGAGCAGGCCGGGCGCCTGGCGGAGCGGCTGCGGCGCGAGGCGGCCGGAACCGAGGCGCGTCTGGAGCGGGCGTATCTTCTCTGCTTCGGCCGCCCGCCCGATTCCGAGGAGCGCGAGGCGGCCCGCGGCTATCTCGAGGAGGCCGCGCGGATCCTCGGCGGAGAGCCACAGGCCTGGGAAAGCTTCGCGCGGGTTCTCCTGCGCGCGGGCGAGTTCATCTACCTCCGGTGAGGCCATGACGACCCCTTCGGACGGCGGCGTGACGCGGCGGCAGGCGATCCGGTCCCTCGTGGGCGGCTCGATCCTCCTTCCCGGAATCCTCGGCGAGCTTCTGGCCGAAGAGGCCCGTTCGGCCGATCCGCTGGCGCCCCGGAAGCCCCACTACCCGGCCCGGGCCAAGCATGTCATTTTCCTTTTCTCGACGGGCGGTGTGTCGCACCTGGACACCTTCGACTACAAGCCCAAGCTCTTCGCCGACGACGGAAAGACCGTGCTCGTTCCCGGGGGTGGGTTGTCGCGGGACAAGAGAAAGCTCCTGCGGCCCGCGTGGCCGTTCCGGCGCGGCGGGCGGTGCGGCACCTGGGTCAGCGACATCTTCCCGCACCTGCGCGAGCGGATGGACGACATCTGCCTCATCAACTCCATGAAGTCGGACGACAACGAACACTATCAGGCGACGCTGGCGATCCACACGGGAAGCTTCTTCTTCTCCCGGCCGAGCCTGGGCTCCTGGGTGAGCTACGGGCTGGGGACGTACAACCGGAACCTCCCGTCCTTCGTCGTGATCGCGCCGCATCTCCCCTACGCGGGCACGCAGGTCTACGCGAACGACTTCCTGCCCGCCTACCATCAGGGAACGCGGGTGGTCCCCGGCTCGGACCCCATCCCGAATCTGGCGCGCCGCACCCGGGAGCCGGGGCTTCAGGAGCGGGAGCTCGCGCTGGCGCAGGCGCTGGACGGGCGGTATCTGCGCCGTCACGGGGCCGATTCCGAACTCGAGGCGCGCGTGCGTTCCTTCGAGACCGCCTTCCACATGCAGACCGAGGCGCCCGAGGCGCTGGATCTGTCGAAGGAGTCCGAGGAGACGCTGCAGCTCTACGGCCTGAAGGAGCGGGAGACGCAGAACTTCGGGTGGATGTGCCTGGTGGCGCGGCGTCTCGTCGAGCGCGGCGTCCGCTTCATCGAGCTCATCGACACGGGCGCCTCCGACAACTGGGACCAGCACGACAACATCCCCCGCCACGCGGAGCTCGCCCGGCGGATCGACCGTCCGATCGCGGGGCTCCTGGCCGACCTCAAGCGGCGCGGGATGCTCGAGGAGACGCTGGTCGTCTGGACCACCGAGTTCGGGCGCACGCCGGGCGAGGACGGCCCCAAGGGGCGGGGCCACCACGGCGGGGTCTTCTCCTCCTGGATGGCCGGCGGCGGCGTCAAGGGCGGCATCGTCCACGGCGCTTCCGACGACATCGGCGCGACGGTCGCCGAACACGAGGTCCACGTCCACGACTTCCACGCCACGATCCTGCACCTTCTGGGGATGGACCACACGCGGCTGACGTACCGCCACGCGGGGCGCGATTTCCGCCTGACCGACGTCCACGGCAACATCGTGCAGGAAATCCTCGCCTAGCGGGACGCCCGGGCCGGCCCCCGAAGCGGGGCGGGCTCGATCCGCCCGACCCGGAGACCGAACCGGCCGGCGGAGTCAAAGCCTCTTGAGCTTGTACCCGCCGCCCTTGGCGTCCTCGACCGCCCAGCCGAGCGTCCGGAGACGCTCCCGCGCGGCGTCCGCCGCCGCGAAATCCTTCCGCCGGCGGGCCTCCTGGCGCTCCTCGGCCAGGCGCCGCACCTCCTCGGGAACGCCGTCTCCGGACGCTCCCGACGGCGCCCCGAGAACCCCGAAGACGCGGTCGAACCGCTCCAGCGCCTCCAGCGTCTTGCGCGCGGGAGCTCCGGCCATCCCCCGGTCGAGGGCGCGGTTTCCCTCGCGCGCGAAAACGTGCAGCACGCCGAGCGCCCCCGCGACGTCGAGGTCGTCGTCCATCCGCTCCTCGAACTCCCGGGCCGTGCGCGCCAGATCGGGCGCCTCGCCCGAGTCCGGCCGAGCCGCCGCCTCCGAAAGACGCTCCTTGAACTCCCGAAGCCGGCCGAGCGCCGTCCGCGCGTCCCTGAAAAGATCCCACGAGAAATTCACCTGCTGCCGGTACCGCGTCGAGACGAGGGCGTAGCGGATCTCCATAGGGGAGAACCCCCGCTCCAGAAGATCCCGCACGAGCACCACGTTCCCCAGCGACTTCGAAATCTTCCGTCCCTCCCAGAGGAGATGCCGCGCGTGCAGCCAGGTGCGCACGAACTTCTTCCCCGTGGCCGCCTCGCTCTGCGCGATCTCGCACTCGTGGTGCGGAAAGATGTTGTCCTCGCCCCCCGTGTGGATGTCGAGCGTCTCGCCCAGGTACTTCATGGCCATCGCGGAGCACTCGACGTGCCAGCCGGGAAAACCCCGCCCCCACGGGCTGTCCCACTGCATGAGGTGCCGGGGATCCGTCTTCCAGAGCGCGAAGTCCGCCGGATGGCGCTTCTCGGGATTGATCTCGACCCGCGCCCCGGCCTTGAGGCTCTCCAGAGTGTTTCCGGACAGCTTTCCGTAGTCGGGGAACTTCGTCACGTCGAAGTAGACGTTCCCGCCCACGCGGTAGGCGCAGCCCCGCGCCAGAAGCGTTTCGATGAGCGCGATCATCTCGGGGATGTGCTCGGTCGCGCGCGGGAAGCGGGCGGGCTCGAGGAACCCCAGAAGCCGCCGGTCCTCGAAGAACCGGTTCATGAAGTGCTCCGCCACCTGCCAGGCGGTCCAGCCCATCTGCCGGGCCATGACGTCGATCTTGTCCTCCCCGGCCTCGAGGTCGTCCTGGGTGAGGTGGCCGACGTCGGTGATGTTCATGATCTGGGTGACGCGGAACCCCCGGTACTCGAGGTACCGCCGCAGCACGTCCGCGAAGGCGAACGTGCGGTAGTTGCCCACGTGCTGGTCCCCGTAGACGGTGGGGCCGCAGTTGTACATGCGGACGTGCCCGGGCTCCAGAGGCTCGAACGTTTCGAGCCGCCGCGTGTAGCTGTTGTAGAGCTTCATGGCGTCAGGGCGATCCCCGCGGCGCCAGTTCCACCACCGCCAGGCATTCGATCGCCTCCCCGGCCCCCACGGGGCCCAGCCCTTCGTTCGTCTTGGCCTTGATCGACACGCGGTCGGTCCCGAGGGCCCGCCCGATCCGCGCCGCCATCGCCGCCGCGTGCGGCGCCAGACGGGGGGCTTCCGCCACGATCGTCACGTCCGCGTTCACCACGATCCAGCGCGGCCGGATGTCCTCCATGACCCGCGCCAGAAGCGCCTCGCTCGAGACGTCCTTGTAGGCGGGATCCGTGTCCGGAAACTTCCGCCCGATGTCCCCCAGCCCCGCCGCTCCGAGAAGCGCGTCGATCACGGCGTGAAGGACCACGTCCCCGTCGGAATGCCCGAGAAGCCCCCGCGGATGCGGAATCTCGACGCCGCCGAGGACGAGCCGGCGTCCCGGAACCAGGCGGTGAAGGTCGCGCCCCAAGCCGATGGCCATGTCGGGGCGCCAGTATACCAGAGGGGGGCCGCCCCGTACACGAAGCCTCAGGCGAAGAGCGCCAGGAGGAAGAACCCGAAGGCCACCAGGAGGCAGATCCCTCCCGCGAAGAACAGCGGCAGCCAGACGAAGAGCCACTGGAGCAGCCGGAGCGCGCCCGTTCCGGCCGGCGTCCGCCCCGTCTCCCGCCGGACCCGTCGCGCCTCCTCGAGGAAGTACCAGTTGAGAATCGCGCCCGGCAGCCAGAAGAGAAAGTAGCCCATCCCCGCCAGGACGGCGGGCAGAACGAAAGAAGGCGCTTCTGCGGCCCGGCCGCAAGGCGGATCGGCCGGAGGGGCCGGAGGCCGCCCCGACGAAACGATCGCCGCGGCCGCATATCGGGAAGCCGGGTCGTAGAGGAGAATCTCCAGCTCGCGCCCGCACCGGCGGCAGGGGAAGCGCTCGCCCTGCGGCGCCTGGGATTCCCGGCACTCCGGACACTCGGTGCGCCACGCGGGAGCATCCGGCTCCTCGCGCCGGCGCCGGAATTCGGCAAGCGCCTCCGCGGCGTCGGCGAACCGCGCCGCCGCGCGCTCCTCCAGACACCGGTAGAGAAAGCCGTCCCACCGCGTCCCCAGCTCCGGCCACCGCAGTCCCAGGGGTTTGGCCGCGAAGGGCTGCTCGCCCGAAACGATGCGATAGAAAAGCTTCCCGAAGGAGAAGACGTCCGCCGCCGGGCCGCAGCCGCCCGCGGCCGCGTCGAAGCGCTCCGGCGCCGAGTAGAGGGGCGAGGCCACTCCCCCCTCCGCGGGAGCCTCCGCGGAAAGCGCGATCTCCCCGTCCCCCTCCGGCCGGCCGCCGTAGCCCACGTCGATCAGCCGCACGTCCCCGTCCGGCGTCACGAGCACGTTCCGCGCGGAAAGGTCGCCGTGGACGAAGCCGTTCCGGTGCATCGCCGCCAGGGCTTCGAGCACCTTGCCCGCCAGCGCGAAGCGTTCCGAAAGCGGAAGATCGGGGCGCGCGGCCAGAACGTCCTCGAGCGGCTCTCCCGGAAGGAACTCCATCCGCAGATAGGGAGGATCCGCGTCGAGATCGACGTGTTCGACCCGCGGGAACCAGCGGCCGTCCGCCCCGGGCAGGCGCCCGAGGGCGTACTGCGCGGCCGCCTCCCGGCGGAGTTCGGCGACCGGCCGGCCGCGGCGGAAGATCTTGAGGGCGACGGGCTGTCCCAGATAGTCCGCCCGCCAGACTTCCCCGAAACGGCCCGCCCCGAGAAGTTCCCGGAGCGCGTGCCCGTGGACCACCCTGCCGCCCGCGACGTCCCGCATGGCCACTCCGCCCCGAGTATACCACACCGCCCGACCGAGGCACAACGCCGAACGGGACGCCCGGATCCGCCTTGACCGCGCCCCCGACTTAGTGTAGGTTTAACACTAACTGGGGACCCGGCATGGACGCCCCCTTCGTCCCGGAGCGGGAAGTCGGACTGGCCGTCGATCTCCACACGCGGACGACGGCGGCGGCCCGGCGCGCGCGGCACGCCTCCCGGGGATTCCCGCCTCCGGCACCCTGGCCCATTCGCCTATCCTCGGCCACGACGACGGTGAGGAGGCGTTCCGTGCCTTCGCGGGAGTCTTCCCGGGACGGGCGGTTCTTCTTCCGGGTGTGCAAAATCGTTGCATCCGGCGACTTGAACGAGTATAAAATCGACGCGCTTCTGGCCGGCGGAGCGCCCATCGACGCGTTCGGGGTGGGCACCGAACGGGTCACCTCGAGCGATGCGCCGGCCCTCGGCGGGGTATATAAGCTCGTCGAGCGGGAGACCCCCGAAGGGCATAGGATCGGCGGCGCCAAGGGGAGCGCCGAAAAGGCAACCTATCCCTTTGGGAAGCAAGTCTTTCGGACGTCCGTAGAAGGTCAGTACCGCGCGGATACTATCGGCGCGGCCGAGGAGCGGTTGGCCGGGAGGTCGTTGCGGGTTCCGGCGATGCGCCGCGGGCGCGCGCTCGGAAAGCCGCCCTCCCTGGAGGAAATCCGGCGCCGGGCGCAGGAGGAACTGGCCCGGCTTCCGGCGGGCGTCCTGCGGCTGCGGGACCCGGAGCGCTGCCCGGGGCGCTTCAGCGAGGCGCTGGAGCGGGCCCGGGAGGAGGCGATCCGCCGCGGGACGCGGGGGAGAGAGGAGGGAAAGAAGCCCGAGGCTCTTTCCTTGAGAAAGGACGCGGAAGAATGAAGATCGCCGCGGCTCAGATCAACCCCACCGTCGGGGACATCGCCGGCAACGTCGACAAGATCCTCACCCACATCGGACGCGCCAAGGAGCTGGGGGCGCAGCTCGTCGTCTTCCCGGAGCTCTCGCTGACGGGGTACCCGCCCCGGGATCTCCTCGAACGCCCCTCCTTCGTGGAAGCCAACATCAACGCGCTCGGAGAGCTCGCCTCCAAGGTCCGCGACATCGCGGCCCTGGTCGGCTTCGTCGAGAAAAACCTCTCCGCCGAAGGCAAGCCCCTCTACAACGCGGCCGCGCTTCTCGATCAGGGCGAAATCGCCTACGTCACCTTCAAGTCGCTCCTGCCGACCTACGACGTTTTCGACGAGGCCCGCTACTTCGAGCCCGCGGCGGGCGCGGCGCCGCTGAAGATCGGCGGCCAGAAGGTCGCGCTGACCCTCTGCGAGGACATCTGGAACGAGGAGCTCGCCGGCCCCCGCCGCTACGCCCGCGACCCCCTGGCCGAGATGGCCAAGAAGAAGTTCCAGCTCATCCTCAACATGTCCGCCTCCCCCTGGTCCGTGGGCAAGGACCGGGTGCGCCTCGAACTCCTCAAGAGCCACGCCAAGACCTACAACGTCCCCGTCATCTGCGTCAACCAGGTGGGCGGCAACGACGAGCTCGTCTTCGACGGCAACTCGGTGGCCGTCGACCCCCAGGGCAACATCATCGCCCACGCCAAGCCCTTCGAGGAGGACATCATCCTCATCGACCTCGACTACGGCGCGGGCGACCAGCGGGGCCAGAACCTCTCCGATCCCGAGGCCGTCTACCGCGCGCTCGTCCTGGGCACCCGCGACTACGCCCACAAGTGCGGATTCAAGAAGGCCGTCGTGGGCCTTTCCGGAGGCGTGGACTCGGCCGTCACCGCCGTGATCGCCGCCGAAGCCCTGGGCCCCGAGAACGTCCTCGGGGTCATGATGCCCAGCATCTACACGAGCGAGGCTTCCAAGGCGGACGCCGAGGCGCTCGCCCGCGCGGTCGGACTGGAGTACAAGGTCATCTCCATCCAGCCCATGTTCGACGCCTTCATGGACGAATTCCAGAAGCTCTTCAAGGGCCTCCCTGCGGACACGACCGAGCAGAACATCCAGGCCCGCATCCGCGGCGCCCTTCTCATGGCCATCTCCAACAAGCTCGGCCATCTCGTCCTGTCCACCGGCAACAAGAGCGAGCTGGCGACCGGCTACGTCACGCTCTACGGAGACATGGCCGGAGGGCTGGCCGTCCTGAGCGACGTCCCCAAGACCCTCGTCTACCGGATCGCCCGCGAGGTGATCAACCGCGACCGGGAGGCGATTCCCGCCGGAACCCTCACGCGGCCCCCGAGCGCCGAACTCCGCCATAACCAGAAGGATTCCGACGACCTTCCCGACTACGAGGCGCTCGACGCCGTTCTCAAGGCCTATATCGAAGAAGGTCGGTCGCCCGAGGACATCGTCGCCTCCGGCCTTCCCCGCGAGGTGGTCGAGAAGGTCGTGCGGCTCGTGGAGCGCAGCGAGTTCAAGAGGCGCCAGGCTCCGGTGGGAATCCGGGTGACCTCCAAGGCCTTCGGCACCGGCCGGCGCTTCCCCATCGCGCGCAAGTATTGACGTGGCCCCGGGCCGGGAGGCCCCGACGACCGTGAGCGCGACGCCGACCGCCGTCACGGTGGACCTGGTCGTCTTCACCGTGCGCGAGGGGCGCCTCAACGTCCTGCTCGTGCGGCGCCGCGAGGCGCCCTTCGCGGGACGCTGGTCCCTTCCGGGCGGCCCCGTGGGGCCCCGCTTAACCCTCGAAGAGGCGGCCCGCCGGCATCTGCTCGAAAAAACGGGCCTGCGCGACGTCTACCTCGAGCAGCTCTACACCTTCGGCGACCCGGGCCGCGATCCCCGCGCGCGAACCGTCACCGTGGCCTACTACGCCCTCATCCGCCCCCGGCCGCTGGCCCCGTCCGGAGACGCGGCCTGGTTCCCCGCGCTTCGCCCTCCCGCGCTCGCCTTCGACCACGCCGAAATCCTCCGCACCGGCATCCGGCGCCTCCGCGCCAAGCTCGGCTACACGACGGTGGCGTTCGAGCTCCTGCCCTCCACGTTCACTCTGAGCGAGCTCCAGACGCTCTACGAGACGATCCTCGGCCGCCGCCTCGACAAGCGCAACTTCCGGCGCAAGATCCTGTCGCTCGACCTCCTGCGCCCCCGCCCAGAGCGGCGCGCGGCCGGCCCGCACCGGCCGGCCCGGCTGTACTCCTTCAAACGGGGAAAGATGACGGTTCTCGAGAGCCAGATTGTATGATGACTCGGCCATGAGGGTCCTCGTCGTCTTCAAGAAGTCCTTCCTCGAGGTCCACGGCGCCCGCCGCGCCGCCTCCGTGCGCGATCCGGAATTCCGCCGGCGCCTCGTCCGGGCCGACCTCGAAAACCGCCGCGCCCTGGAGGAGGTCCTCGCCCACCTCGAGCGGCGGGGCGTCCGCTACGACGCCGTCGTCCGGGGAAGCCTCGCCGCGCGGCGCCACTACGACCTCGTCGTCTCGCTCGGCGGCGACGGGACCTTCTTCGCCGCCGCCCGGCACGTCAACGACATCCCGATCCTCGGCATCAACTCCGATCCCGGAAGCTCCCTGGGCCTGTGGACCTGCGCCGACCGCTTCGGCTTCCGCGAGCCCCTCGACCGGGCGCTCGAGGGACGCCTTCCCGGCGTCACCGTCCGCCGCATGGAAGTCTCCATCAACGGCAAACCCATCCGCGAGCGGCCCTTCAACGACGTCCTGTTCGCCCACCGCAACCCCGCCGCCATGACCCGCTACCGCCTCCGCGTGGGGGCGCGGACCGAGGATCAGAAAAGCTCCGGACTCTGGATTTCCACCGCCGCGGGCTCCACCGCCGCCATCCGCTCCGCCGGCGGACGCCGCATGCCCCTCTCCTCCCGCCGCCTCCAGTACCTCGTGCGGGAGCCCTACACGTGGCCCGTGCGGCGCTACCGGCTCCTGCGCGGCTTTCCCGAGCGGCTCGCGATCGTCACCTTCCTCGTGGAATCGGCCGTCTGGATCGACGGCTCGCGGATCCGCTACGATCTGGCGATCGGGGACACCGTGGAGCTGCGCTCGGGGGCCCCGATCCGCGTCCTGGGGTACGACGAGCGCCGGCGGCGGAAGCTTTTTCCCTAACCCCGCCGCATCCTGGGAAAGACCTCGCAGACGGCGTTCCCCGCCAGAATGATCGCCCCTCCGGCCCAGTGGCGCGCCTCGAGCCGCTCCCCCGTGAGCGCCGCCGCGAACGCGGCCGCGAAGACCGGCTCCAGCGAGTAGATCACCGCGGCCCGCGTGGGGGTCACCTCCCGCTGCCACCGGTTCATGATGACGAGCGCGAGGATCGAGCAGACCGTGGCCGTGTAGAAAAGCGTCCAGGCGACGTGCGGCCCCCGGACCGCCGCCGCCAGCGCCCGCGGCCCCACGCCCATCGCCGCCAGAAGCGCCCCCGAGAAGGCCGCCGCCAGAACGAACATGACGAACGTGACCCCCTCGGGCGGGTGGCGCCGCGTGATCCCCGGCGTCATCTGGATCTGCACGGCGAACGCCAGCGCGCAGAGGGCCGTCAGCTGCTCCCCCGGACCGAAGCCGCCGCCCCGGGGATCGGTCAGCACCCACACGCCCGCAAACGCCACCGCCGCTCCCGCCACGTGGGCCGGCACGAGCGTCTCCCGGAAGAAAAGCCGCCCGAGGAGCGGCGTCAGCACCACCGTCAGGTTCGTCAGAAAGGCCGACACCGTGGCCGAGGTGGCTCCCAGCCCGCCCGTCTGAAGGAGAAACCCCGCGGAAAAGGGCACCGCCAGCGCCGCCCCTCCGGCGAGCGTCCCCCGCCCCAGCTCCCGCAGGACCTTCGGGTAGCACAGCGGGAAGAGCGCCGCCGCCAGCGCGAACCGCAGGAACACGAAGGCCGCCGGAGCCGCCCGGGGATCCAGGCCCGCCGCGGCCATCCCCTCCACGCCCAGCTTCACCGAAAAGAACGTGGAGCCCCAGACGGCGCACATCGAAACAAGCCACCACGTCGCGCGCCGCTCGGGAGACACGCGGGAAGTCTACGGCCCGCCCGGAACCGTTGCAAGCTCCCCGCCGTCCGGGTACAACGGAATCATGATCGAGCCGCTCGCCCGCATCCTCCGGCAGAAACGCGCGGTTCTCTCGCTTCTTCCCGACCTGACCGCCGAGATCGTCCGGATCGTCCCGGCCGACTGGCTCCGCTACGATCTCGAGGATCAGGGCAAGCTCTGGTCCCGCGCCGTGCGGCCCGGCCGGGAGCCCGAGCGCCCGGGCCTCGGCGCCGTGCCGCGGATGGGCTCCCGCGAAACCGAATATGCCAGGCCGATCGAGGGAGGATTCGAAGCGTGCGTCCTGCTGGGTCTCGGAGAACCCAGCGGGAGGCTCATCCTCCGGCGCGCCTCCGGGCCCTTCGGAGAAGAGGAGATGGCCCGCCTCCGCGCCGTGGCCGACGTCCTCTCCCTGGGCCTGCGCGCGCGACCCTTCGAGCCGCCCCCCAAACCGCGCGGCCCGTTCGAGGAGGGTCCCCTGGTCTGACGCCGCCGGAATTCCCGCGACGCGGCCCCGCCTCCGTCCGTATCATCTCTGTCCTGTCAGGAGACTTCCCCGTGATTTCCCTCCTCCTCCTTCTGGCCGGCCCGCAGGATTCCGACGCCGCCGCGCGCCTCCGCGCCGAGCTCGAGCGGATCCGCGGGGAGGTCCGCACGCTCATGGACCTCCGCGACCGGCTCCGCCGCAACGACGCCGCCTTCCGGAGCGGCTCCGAAGACGAAGAGGCCCTGAAGAAGCTCGCCGTCGAACGCGAGGCTCTCGCGCGCGAATTCCAGGAGCGCCGCGACGCCGCGATCCGCGCCATGGACGCGCTTCTGGCCTCGGCGACCGAGGAACTGGGAAAGGCGCCGGCCGATCCCGGACTCCTCGAGGT
This sequence comes from Planctomycetota bacterium, assembly GCA_035574235.1. Classification (NCBI taxonomy): domain Bacteria; kingdom Pseudomonadati; phylum Planctomycetota; species Planctomycetota bacterium. Next base: position 22,338 of record DATLZA010000147.1, read on the forward strand.
CCGCGGAGAGGCGCGCCTCCTCTACGACCGCCGCGCGGAGGCGCTCGAGGATTTCGAGAAGCTCGGGACGCTCCGGCCGGACGACGTGGGGCTCGCGCTCAAGACCGCGCGGCTCCAGCACGGCCTCAACCGCTACGAGGCCGCCGCCCGGAGCGCCGAGCGCGTCCTCGCCCGGGACGCCGCCCACGTGGAGGCCCGCACGCTCCTGGGCCTCTGCCGCTATTCCACCCACCGCTTCGACGACGCCGCGAAACTCTTCGACGGCCTGCTTCAGGGCGCGCTCGAACCCGAGGCGGCGGAATCCATCCGGCGCTTCCACGGCATGGCCGTCGCCTGCCGCGAAGCCTGGCCGCGGGAGGAGGCCCTGCGCGCCCGCGAGGCCCGGGCGGACGACCTGCCCCGCGTGAAGCTCACGACCAGCCGCGGCGAGATCGAACTGGAGCTGTTCGAGAACGAAGCCCCCAACACGGTGGCCAACTTCGTGGAGCTCGTCGACCGGAAGTTCTACGACGGCCTCACGTTCCACCGGGTGATTCCGAACTTCATGGCCCAGGGCGGGTGCCCCCGGGGCGACGGCTCGGGCGACCCCGGCTACCGCTTCAAGGACGAGCTGGGTCCGGGCCACCGCCTCCACTTCCGCGGCTCGATCTCCATGGCCAACTCGGGACCCGACACGAACGGCTCCCAGTTCTTCATCACCCACTTCCCCACCGAGTGGCTCAACGGGAAGCACACGGTCTTCGGACGGGTGCTGAAGGGGCAGGACGTCGTCGACGCCCTGGCGGCCGGAGACAAGATCGTAAAGGCGGAAGTCACCCGGCGGCGCGACCACCCCTACAGGGTCGTCCGCCTCGAGGAATCCGCCAAGTAGCCTAGTTCAGTTCCCGGATCCGGAGGTTGCGGAACTGAACGAGCGACGGAGGGCTCGTCCAGCGCCCGTCCCTCCAGGACCCGTGGTGCTGAAGCCCGATCGGCCCGCGCGCAGGGATCCCCGGCAGCGGCGCGTTCTCGATCACCGTTTCGCCGTTCAGAACGACCGTCAGGCGGTCCCCCCGCAGGGTGATCTCGAACGTGTTCCACTCGCCGATCGGCCGGTCCGCCTTCTTGCGCGGCGTGACGGCGGCGCGGACCTCGGGCGGCGTCTTGGGATCCATGCGGACGCCGTAGACCTCGCCCGACCCGATCGGCCAGCACCAGATGTTCACCTGATGCTTGGGGCTGCCGCGCAGAAAGATCCCGGAATCCGAATCCGGAACCGACAGGCGGATTTCCTTCCCGTCGGGCCCCTTGCGGTGCGTCCCGTCGGGCAGGATGTCCGGCACGTTCGGATTGATGTACGGCGTTTCCTTGATGCGCCAATCCACCCGCAGGACGAAGTCGCCGTACTCCCGCATCGTCCAGAGACTCTTGTCCCCTTTGGCTTCGCTGCGGGCGTCGTAATCGATCACTCCGTCCACGACCCGCCAGTGGCCGTTGTCCCCCTCGGGAACGCGCCAGCCGGAGAAGTCCTTGCCGTTGAAGAGGGACACCCATCCGTCGCCGTCCTGGCCCGGCGCGAGGGTCCCAAGCGCCAGAACCGCCGCCGTCGCGAGCGTCATGCCGGCCTCCCTTCCGCCGTCGTTTCCGGCGGAATTGTCCCAGAAGGACCGGGACGTTTCAAGCGGGCTGACCGCCCCGCGACGCCAGGAGCGCGAAAAACTCCCTCCGGGTACGCGGCCCGTAGACGGCGAAACTCGGCTCCGGGCGCTCGCGATACGCCTGCCGCAGCTTCTCGATCTCGTCCTTGGGCAGTGCCTCGCGGATCCGCCGGGGATCGATCCCGTACAGCGCCGCGGCGTTCAGGCCGAAGATCCTCGCCTTGAGCTCCGGCGTCAGCTCCGGGTAGCCGTGCTTCTCGCACAGCTCCGGGGCGATCCGGAAGGCGCGGAAGGCCTGAATCTGCGGCTGCGGGGACCCGTACCAGATGGAATCCGTTCCCCACAGGACGTTGTTCGGCCCCACGTGCTTGAGGAGCTTGCCCAGGACGTGGGCCGCCTGATCCGGCCGCTTCATGAGCAGCCACCACGTGGAGCCGAGCTCCGCGTAGACGTTCGAACCCGGCGCGATGCCGTTTTCCTCGAGCGAGCGGATGAGGCAATTGACGCCCGCGTCGGCGCGGCCGGGGTCGTAGGGCCCCTCCTCCACGGCCGGGTCGTATCCCGAGTGATAGATCACGAACTTGAGGTCGGGGAAGCGCTTCGCCGCGCGCCCCACGTCCACCGGACGGTCGTAGCGCCCGCCCAGAAATCCCAGAGGAAGCCCCTTGTGGGCGCAGACGATCCGGATCCCGAGCGCCCGCGCCTTCTCGAGGAACGGCACGCCCACCTTCTCATCGTCCAGCCACCATCCCTGGCCGCGCGGTCCCCAGGGCGTGTAAACCTTCCACGCGGCGATCTTGAATTCCGAGGCCAGGCGCTCCATTCCCTCGAGCTGCGCCGCCAGAGGCTCCACGTTCGGGGTGACCAGGCCGTGCACGAGCAGCCTCGGGGAGCCGCCCAGCCGGTCCACGATCTCGCGCGTCTCGGCGGCGTCCCGATCCGGAAGGGGCTGGCCTTCCGGAAGGGCCGGAAGCGCCGAGAGCACCGCCACCGTGGTGTCGCTGTCGAGGAAGATTTCCTTGGCGTAGTAGTAGCGCGAAAGCCCCCGGAGGGGATCCTTCTCGCCGCGCCCGCGGCCCCACCCCCGAAGCACCATCGCCAGGAGCGGATTCTTCTGCCGCCACGGCCCGTCGGGCATCACGTGGTGGGACTGCACGTCGAAGATGAACTCCTTGCCCTCCACGGCCCCGGAAGCGGCCTGCGGCTCCAGAAGCATCTCCGGACGGATCGCGTAGCCGCCGCCGGCGGCTCCGTAGACTTCGTTGATCGTCCAGAGGGTCGCCGCCATGCCGCACGGGCCCGCCAGAAACGCCCGGCGCGATATCCCCAGGCGCCGCGCCGCCCGCTCCGCCCGCCGGTAGACCCGCCGCTCCGCCTCGCGGTCGCGCGCGGTCTTCGGAGGAGGCACGTACTCGCCGTTTGAGACGGGATCGAAGGTCAGGGGCAGCGGATCGTCCGTCACGGGCCCTTCCTCTCCTCGACGGGACGGGAGCGCCGTCGATCCTCCCCGTCGAACGTGTAATGAATGAAGGCGATGCACATCTCGTCGGTCGTCTGCTCGCCCCATTTGACCCAGCGCGGCGGATCCGAGGGGTTGTTCCGGTTTTCCGCCGAGTTGTCGTAGAAGGCCTCCAGGCGGAGTTTCGTCCCCTTGGGCAGCCGGAGCGGCTCCTTGAACTGGTAGGTCTCCTGCCAGGCGAAATCCCAGTCCTCGATCCGCACGAGGTCCTGCACCCGCCCGTCCGGAAAGGTGGCCGTCACGGCGATCCGGCGCCCCAGCAGATGCATGTGGGGCATCACGTCGTAGGCCGTGACGTCCAGGGGGACCGTGTAGGAGGCCGTGACCTTGTGCTCCCGGGCTCCCGGAGGAATGCGGAGAAAAACGTTCGCCAGCATGTGCACATGGAGCATTTTTTCGACGGGCTCCTTGGCGAAGTAAAGCGCCACCTCCGCCCCTTCGTCCTTTTCCGGCCGCCCGGTCCTGTGGTAGTGGGTTTCCAGGACGATCCGCTCGCCCTTGCGCAGCCTCCGCCCCACCCCCGGCGGGAGCATCCGGGGCATGTTCCCCGGCGCCCAGCCCGAAAGCGAACCCGAAGGCACGATGTTGGGCCCCGATCCGTTCGACCGGTAGCCCGGCTCGGGATCGGCCCGATCCTTGCGGACGGACTGCTCGGTCATGTCGAGATACCCGATGATGTGATGCACCGCCCGGGGGTTGCCCGGGCGGAATTCGACGCCCACGACCCACTTGTCCTCGTCGAAGGGGTTCTCGAGGACGTAGCAGCGGTATTCGTCGCGCCCCCGAGGGCCCAGCACGAAGCCGCCTTCGGCTTTGAGCACGGCGTCGGGCTTGCCGAGCATCCATTGATCGGAGAAGGCCGGGGGCGGCGGCGCCTCCGCGGCGTTCCCCTCGGGAGCGCCCGCGCGGTGCCACTTCTCGAGGATCGCGATGTCCTCGTCGCTCAGCCTCCGTTCGTTGTAGTACATCCCCGCGTTGGAAACCGGCTTCCAGGGCGGCATCCGGCGGCGCTTCGTCTCCCGCACGATTTCCGCCGACCACGCGGCCGCCTGCTCGTAGGTTTCCAGCGAAAACGGCCCCACCTGGCCCGGCCGATGGCAGCCCGCGCAGTGGCGGAAGAGAATCGGCGCCACGTGCCTGGCGTAGGTGATCTCCGTCGAGCGCGCCTTCTCCCGCCGCCGGATCGCGCAGCCTTCCGGCTGGGTCACGGGGGTCTCGACCTCGCCGCCGCCCAGAACCGCCTCGATCGCGTCCTTGAGATACCGCCGCCGCACGAACTCCTCGACCTTGTGGTCGTCGATGAGGCCCCGGTAACGGATCTTCCCCGCGGCGTCGATGACGACCGCCGCCGGCTGAATCTCGATCTTGTAAAGATCCGCCACGCGGCCGTCTTCGTCCTTGAGCACCGGCAGGGGAAAGCCGGACCGCGCCACGTATTCGGCGATCTCGCGGACCGATTCGTTCCAGTTCGAGTTGATCGCCAGGAAGGCGACCCCCCGGGGACCGTACGCCGCCGCCAGGTCCCCGAGCCGCGGCTCCGCCGCGCGGGACCGGGGACACTCGATGCCGAGGAAGAGGAGGACCACCGCCTTCCGGTCCCGGAACGAACGGAGCTCCACCGGACGGCCTTCGAGATCCGGCAGCGTAAAGTCCGGAGCCGGATCGCCGCCCGAGGAACCCGCCAGAAGCACGACCGCCCAGAGCGCGCGCATGAACACCCCTCCGAATTCTACCGCGCTTAAGACAAACGGAGGGCCGCCGGGGGTTCGGCGGCCCTCCGGGATACCGTGGGGCTCTTATTCGTCGCAGTCGAAGCGGAAGATCGCGGCGAGCTGCGCGCGGGTGAACGGCCCGTAGGAGACGCCGTCCACGACCACCCGGATCCGATCCTCGCCTTCGATCAGGAACTCGACCGTGTGGGTTTCGGCGCCCTGCGTGATCGTGACCGTCCGCCGGCCGCTCCAGAAGGCGGCGAAGAAGTAGGCGCCCGAGGACCGCGTGAAGACGAAGCCGCGGGCCAGCTCAGTCGAGCAGGTGACCTGCGCCGTCTCCTCCTGGTGCGTCACCACCGCTTCGCCCGAACCGTTGAGCGTTTCAGCGGCGCGGAGGGACCAGTTGAGGTCGTCCTGGCGGGACCACTCGAGGGCCAGACCGTAGGTCCAGCCGCTCCCGGGAGCGATGCGGGCCTCCGCCCCGCACACCGGGTCCCGGAAGACGCCCTCGGTGACCCACCGGACTTCGACCGCGTACTGGGCCTTGCCCTCGGCGGAGGTGCCGCTCACGGCGCCGGCGGCGTTCACCGTAAAAACGCCCGAGGCGTTCGGCCAGCGGTCGTTGCCTTCGGCGTCCTTGGCGTCGAGGTCGATCTCGAGGCTCACGGCGCCCTGGAAGGCGAATGCCGGGCTGGGTTCCGGGGAAAACGTCCGCGCCGCCGTCTTAGCCGTGGGGGCGGACTTGGCGGAGGTGGCTCCCGGCGCGCCGCTTTCCACGATCGCATCGGTGGCGATCTCGGTGGTTTCCTCCACGGCCTGGGCGGCGGCGTCGGCCTTCTGGGCCTGGACGACCTCCTGGGGTCCCGGCTCCGCGGGAGCGGAAGACGACCCGCCGTCGTCCCCGCACCCTCCGGCCACGGCCAGAAGAACCCCCAGGACGGCGATCCCTGCGTTCCATCGTTTCATGGCGAATCTCCTTTGTCGACGTTTCGGATCCGCCCACCCGTACGCACGCTCCGCCGAATCGTCCCCGAATTTTCGAAACCGGCGGGGGGCGCCCGGCTGTCTTAGAAGAGGGATGACTCGGGATCCGGGAGAAACCACGATCGGGGGGCCGCTGCGGGACTTCCCCTCGACCTCGTGGGGGCTGCTGCGCTCGGCGCGGGAGGAGAACCGCCGGGCGCTGGAGCGGCTGATCGAACTCTACTGGAAACCCGCGTACTTCTACATCCGCGCGGCCGGACGCCGCAGCGTCGAGGACGCCAAGGACCTGACGCAGGAATTCTTCGCCCGCATGCTCGAGCGCCGGGACTGGGAGCGGCTTCGCCCGGAACGCGGAAGCTTCCGAGGGTTCCTCAAAAAGGCGCTGCGCAACTTCATGACGGACGCCGCGCGCCGCGAGCGCGCCCGCCGGCCTCCGGACGGAACTCCGCTTCTGCGGTTCGAGGATCTCGACGACCGGGCGCCCGCGCCTCCCCCGGGGGACCCCGAGACGGTCTTCGACCGGGAGTGGGAGCGGACGGTGCTTGAGGATTCGCTCCGGGAGCTTGAGGACCGTCTGCGCCGTCATGGAGCCTCGGCACTGTTCGACGTCTTCCGACTGTACTGTCTGGAAGGAGAAGGCCGCCTCACGTACGCCGAAGTCGCCGAGCGTCTGGGCTTGCGGGAGTCGGACGTCCGCAAGCGCCTGGCCCGGTGCCGGGCGGAGCTTCGGGAGATCGTGCTGGGCCGGGTGAAAGCCTACGCCGCCGACGAGCAGGAAGCGCAGGAGGAGTACCGGAGGATCGTGGGGCCATGAAAGACCTGGATTCCGTGCGCCGTTTCCTGGCGGAAGGCCCCGAGGAGGAGCGGCCCGCGCGCCGCGGCGACCGGCTGGGGGAGCTGGCGGTCGGCTGGGGGTACCTGACGGAGGAGCAGCTCGAAGCGGCGCTGGCGGAGCAGCGCGCCGCCGGCGGTCGCCTGCCGCTGGGGGAGATCCTGCGGCGGAAACGCTGGCTCACCTCGGAGCAGCTCCTGAGGCTTCTCGTCTCGCAGCGGCGCCCGCCCCGGCCGCGGCTCTGGGCCAGGATCGTCCGCTGGTTCCGCCGCGCGTGACGCGCCTCTTTCCCTTCCCCCGACCGCGCCGGCCGACTATTCTAAATCCCCCATGGACCCGACCGGCATCCGCGTCGAAGCCGCGCCCGGAGCGGCGCTGCTTCCGTCGCGCCCTCCCGACCCGTGCACCCTCGTTCTCTTCGGGGCCACGGGCGATCTCACCCGCCGCAAGCTCGCCCCCGCGCTTTACCGCCTGAGCGCCGCCGGCGACCTTCCCGCCGGCTTCGCCCTCGTCGGCACGAGCACCTCGGTCGGCGCCGCCGACGCCTTCCGCGCCTCCCTCCGGGAGGCCGTGGGGGCCGCCCTCCGGGGGGCGCCTCTGGACGAGGCCTCCTGGCGTGCCTTCGCGGCGCGCGTCGAAACCGCCCCGGGAGACGTCGCCGACCCCGCCACCTACGCGGCCCTTCGCCGGACGCTGGAGCGCCTGGAGGCGCGGCCGGCCGGCGCCGGCCACCGTCTTTTCTACCTCGCCGTCCCGCCCGCCGCCTTCCCGGTCATCCTGCGGAACCTCAAGGAGCAGAAGCTCCTCCATCCGCCCCGCGGCGGCCCCTGGTCCCGCGTGGTTTTCGAAAAGCCCATGGGACGCGACCTCGCTTCCGCCCGCGAGCTCAACCGCCTCATCGCCGAGGTCCTCGACGAAAGCCAGGTCTTCCGCATCGACCACTACCTCGGAAAGGAAACCGTCCGCAACATCCTCGTCTTCCGATTCGCCAACGCGATCCTCGAGCCCCTCTGGAACCGCACCGCCGTCGATCACGTCCAGATCACGATGGCCGAAGACATCGGCGTCGAACGCCGCGGAAAGTTCTACGACCAGACCGGAGTCCTCCGCGACGTCGTCCAGAGCCACCTCCTTCAGGTCCTGGCTCTCTGCGCGATGGAGGCGCCCGTGAGCTTCCGCGCCGAGGACATCCGCGACGAAAAGCTCAAGGTTTACCGCGCGCTCCGGCCCGCGGATCCCGGCGACGTCGTCTGGGGACAGTACCGAGGCTACCGGCAGGAGCCGGGCGTGGCCCCCGATTCGCGGACGCCCACCTACGTGGCCCTCCGGGCGTTCGTGGACAACTGGCGCTGGCAGGGCGTGCCCTTCTACATCCGCGCGGGCAAGGCCTTGGCGCGCCGCCGAACCGAGGTCTCCGTCCACTTCAAGGAGATCCCCTTCTGCGTCTTCGGGCACGAGGAGGTCTGCCGACGGATCGAGCCCAACGTCCTGGTCCTGCGGATTCAGCCCGACGAGGGCATCGCCCTCCGCTTCGCGACGAAAGCCCCCGGGGACGATCTGGCCGTCGCGGGCGTCACGATGGACTTCTCCTACGCCCGGTCGTTCCACCACCCCCCCGTGGACGCCTACGAGCGCCTCCTCCTGGACGCGATGCGCGGGGACGCCACGCTTTTCGCCCGCCGCGACGCGGACGAGCAGGCCTGGGAGTACGTCACGCCCCTCCTCGAGGCGCACGAACGCTCGGGCGCCGAAGTTCCGATCTACGAGCGCGGCGGCGCCGGCCCGAAGGAGGCCGACGATCTTCTCCGCCGCGACCGGCGGCGCTGGAGGCCCCTGGAATGACCTCGCGACGGCGTTCCCGCGTGATCGTGGCGCGCGACCGGGACGAAATGGCCCGGCTGGCGGCGGAGTGGATCTGCGACAAGGCCCGCCAGGCGGTCCGCGCCCGAGGGCGGTTCACGATCGCCCTGGCCGGAGGCCGCACGCCGCGCCCCGCCTACGACGTTCTCGGCGGCCCCGAGTACGCGGAGCGGTTTCCCTGGATGGAAACGGAGTTCTTCTTCGGCGACGAGCGCGCCGTGCCGCTCGACCACGAGGAGAGCAACTACCGGCTCGTCCGGGAGACGCTGCTGCGCAGCCGTCCGGACGCGCTCGGCCGCGTCTTCCGGATGCCGGCCGACGCGCCCGACCGGGAGGAGGCCGCCGAGCGGTACGGCCGGCGCCTCCCCGATCCGCTGGACCTGGTGCTCCTCGGAATGGGCGAGGACGGCCACACCGCCTCCCTCTTCCCCGGGTCGCCCGCGCTCGACGAACGCGAGCGGCGGGTGGCGGTCGTGACGGCGCCGAAGCCGCCTCCGGAGCGGATGACGATCACTCCGCCCGTGCTTCAGCGCGCGCGGCAGATTCTCGTGCTCGTCTCGGGGGTGGAGAAGGCGCCGGTCCTGGCGCGCGCTCTGGGAGGGCCTTTCGACCCGAAGGCGCTGCCCGCTCAGCTCGCCCGCCACGGCACCTGGATCGTGGACCAGGGCGCCGCTTCGGGGCTGCTCTGACCTAACGCGGCAGCCGCCGCTCGAGCCATTCGGTGAAGCTGTCCGTCTCCGTCACCACGTCTTCCCAGACGGAGCTCGAAAGACCCAGGCTGACCACGGCGGGCGGCTCGTGCCGGAAATCGAGCGCGTAAACGAGAAATCCGTCATTGCCGATCCCGAGCAGCCCCGGGAAATTCCAGGGGATGCGGTAGCGCCGGTTGAGGCCCGCCAGGATCCGGACCGGCCAGAGCCCGGTGTACGCCTCGGGAGCCGCCGACTCGCCACCGCCGGCGGCCAAGAGATAGCGGCGGTAGTCCGTCGGCAGGGTCACGTCGAATTCCGCCTCCAGGCGGGCCACCGACTCCTCGGACGCGGGCCCCCCCGGCCGCCAGCCGCGGGCGATCATCATCTTGAGCACCGCCTCGAGGGTCGCCACACCTCCAGGATACTCCCCGCGGGGGGACGGGGGCAACGGCGCTCGGACCCGCGAATTTCCCGCTCCTGCGGAGAGTTAGAAGGATGATGGAGAACACGCCGGCCCGTCCGGAATCCGCGCTCGACACCGGGCCTCCGCGCCTGGACCCGTACTCCCAGGCGGTCGTCTCGGCCGCCGAAAAGATCGGCCCCGCGGTCGTCAGCATCCAGGTCCTGCAGCGCGTGTGGCGCCGCACGGGCCCCTACGAAGCGCGGGAGGAGGACGCCCTGGGCGGCGGTTCGGGGTTCATCTTCACTCCGGACGGCTTCGTCCTGACCAACAGCCACGTGATCCACGAGGCCAGCGCCATCGAGGCGATTCTCCCCGACGGCCGCCGGTTCCAGGCCGATCCCGTGGGAGACGACCCGGACACGGATCTGGCCGTGGTGCGGATCCCCGCCTCGGGGCTTCCGGTCGCGGAGCTCGGGGACTCCCGGGCGCTGCGCGTGGGGCAGCTCGTGGTGGCGGTGGGCAATCCCCTCGGCTTCCAGTGGTCGGTCACCGCGGGCGTGGTGAGCGCGCTGGGGCGCGCCCTGCGCACGCCCTCGGGGCGCCGTCTGGAGAACGTGATCCAGACCGACGCGCCCCTCAACCCGGGCAACTCCGGCGGACCCCTGGTGACGTGGGAAGGCAAGGTCGTGGGGGTCAACACCGCCGTGGTCTTCCCCGCCCAGGGCATCTGCCTGGCGATTCCCGTCCAGACCGCCCGCTTCGTGGCGGGGGAGATCCTGCGCCGCGGCCGCGTGCGCCGGGCCTATCTCGGCGTGACCGGACAGGATATCACCCTGCCGCGGCGGGTCGTTCTCGAGAACGAGCTTTCGGGCGCGGGCGCCGTCGCGATCCTCGCGGTCGAACCCGACAGCCCCGCCGCGCGGGCGGGCCTGCGTCCCGGAGACGCGATCGTCCGGCTGGACGGCTCGCCGGTCGGCGGCGTGGACGACCTCCACCGGATTCTGGCGGAGGGCGCGATCGGCCGGACGGTGGCGGTCGACCTTCTGCGCCGCGGAAGCCGCCTGCGGCTCACGATCGTTCCGGAGGAGCGTCCCCCGCGCGCGTCCTGACTCAAACGTCGCCGGCGGGAAGCTCGATCCAGAACCGGCTTCCTTCGCCCGGCCGGGATTCCACGCCCGCTCCTCCGCTCATGCGCTCCATCGCGCGGCGCACGATGGCCAGGCCGATCCCCGTGCCGGGGTATCGATCCTGCGTGTGAAGCCGCTCGAACATCCGGAAGATCCGCTCCTGATCCTCGGGGGCGATCCCGATGCCGTTGTCCTCGACCCAGATTCTCCGGCGAGGGGGTCGCGGCTCCGCGTAAATCCGCACGCGGGGCGGAACCCCCGGGGCCACAAACTTGATCGCGTTGGAGAGCAGGTTGTGAAAGACCTGTTTGAGGGCGGGCGCGTGAGCGACGACGTTCCCAAGCGGTCGATCGACGACGACCTCGCCCCTGCGCTCGGCGAGGGAGGGACGCGCCTCGAGGAGAACCTCGTCCAGGAGGCGGTCGAGATCCGTACGTTCCCGCGGCAGCTCCGCGCGGGCCAGCCGACTGTAGGCCAACAGATCCACGATCAGCGCGTCCATGCGGTCCCCGGCCTCCAGGACCCGCCCCAGCCACTCCCGCGGACCGGCGGCCTCCGGGCCGGTTCCAAGCTCCTCGAGCGCGATCTGCGCGAATCCGCGCATGGCCCGCAACGGCGCGCGGAGATCGTGGGCCACGTGCTGGGCGAAGGCGTCGAGCTCCCGGAGGACCTCCTCGAGGCGGGCGGTGCGCTCGGCCACGCGGCGCTCGAGATCTTCGTTGAGCCGCCGCAGTTCGTCGTAGAGCGCGATGTTGGCGAAGGCGATCGCGGTCGCGTCGGCGAGATCCCGGAGAATGCCCATTTCCCGGGAAGTCGCCGCGTGGCGTCGGGCCCAGTAGACGCCCAGAGCCCCCAAAGGATCCGAAGGCCGGATCGGCACCATGGCGAGGCTCTTGACGAAGGTGGGCCGGTACACGTCGTGAGGAATGCGGGGATCGGCGAAAATGTCCTCGATCGCCACCGGCGCACGGTTGAGGATCGACCAGCCGGAAATGCAGCAGGAGGCGGGGAACCGTCGCCCCTTCCAGAGAGGCTCGCGGGCGTCCACCTCGACGTAATGAACCTGGTCGCCCTCGCGCAGCACGAAGGCGCCGCCGTCGGCCCGGGTGAGCTGCCGGGCCGCCCGGCCGACGATTTCGACCAGCCGCGGAAGCTCGCGCACCCCGGCCAGCTCGCGGATCACCGCGGTGAGCGAAGGGGCTTCGCGTCGATCGGCGTTCACCTTCCTTAATTCGGAGGATCGCATGTCCCGAGCGTCGTCGGTTCTACATCCTTTTTCTACCCTATAAAGTCGCCTCCCGCGGCGGGATTCAACAGGAACCGCGGCGGCCGAAGTTCCGGAGTATACTTACAAGCGGTGCGACCGGGGAAACAGGGGAGTTGCCCCGGTGAAGAACGGGAACGGACATTCGAACGGGCGGTTCCGCCGTTTCGCCGAAGGAGTCCTCGTCACGGCCGGTGCGGCGGCGCTGGTGGAGATCCTCCGCCGCGCGGGAACTCCCTTTCCGAATCCGCCGGCAGCGCTTCTTCTGGCCGTGGTCTGGGCCGCCTTCCGCGGAGGGCTGGGGCCTGGCCTGGCGGCCGCCGCCGTCGCGTGGGCCTCGTTCGCGTGGTTTTTTTCCAAACCCGGACGTCCCTTCGAATACACCGAACCCGACTTCCAGCGCGTGCTCATCTGGGCCGTGGCCGCACCCGCGATCGCCGCCCTGGTGGGGATTCTCCACGCGCGGGCCGAACGCCGCGGACGGGAGGCGCTTCGGGCCAGCCGGGAGCAGTACCGGGATCTCGTCGAGCTGGCTCCCGAAGGCATCTTCATCCAGGCGGACGGGCGCTTCGTCTACGCGAACGAGGCGATCGCCCGCATCCTGGGCGTGGCGCGACCCCAGGATCTTCTCGGACGGGAGGTCCTCGATTTCATTCGGGAAGACTACCGCGATCTCGTCCGGGAACGCATCCGGCGCCTGAGGGAGGAGAAGCAGGCGGTGCCGCTCGTCGCGCAGGTGTGGCTCCGCGCGGACGGCACGTTCGTGGACGTCGAGGTGGTGGCCGCGCCGGTGGACTGGGAGGGCCGGCCGGGCGCGCAGGTCTTCGTGCGGGACGTGTCGGGCCGCCTGGCCGCGGAGCGCGCGCGCCGGACCCTGGAGGAGCAGCTCCGCCATGCGCAGAAGATGGAGGCGGTGGGACGCCTGGCCGGGGGCGTCGCCCATGACTTCAACAACGTTCTCACCGTGATCCACGGATACGCGCAGACGGCGCTGGAGCGCCTGCCCCCGGAGGATCCTCTGCGGCGGGATCTGCAGGAAGTGCTCCGGGCGGCCGAGCGGGCGGCGTCCCTCACTCGGCAGCTTCTGGCCTTCAGCCGGAAGTCGCCGCCCGCGCCGACGCGGCTCGACCTGAACGCGGTCCTGGCGGGCATGGAAAAGTTCCTCCGGCGGCTCATCGGCAGCGACATCGAGATCGTCCTGCGGCCGGCGGCGGACCTCGGACCCGTCAAGGCCGACCGCGGACAGCTCGAGCAGGTCGTCATGAATCTCGCCCTCAACGCGCGGGACGCCATGCCGAAGGGAGGCACCCTGATGCTCGAAACGGCCCGGGTCGAGCTGGCCGCGGAGGCGGCGGAGCGCCACCTGGGCCTTTCACCGGGGCCGCACGTGGTGCTCTCGATCAGCGACACGGGAACGGGCATGGATCGGGAGACGCTCTCCCGCATCTTCGAGCCCTTCTTCACGACGAAGCCCGAAGGCGCCGGAACGGGACTGGGACTTTCGATCGTCTGGGCGATCGTGCGGGAGGCCGGGGGAGGCGTCTGGGTTTACAGCGAACCCGGCCGAGGCACGACGTTCAAGATCTACCTTCCGGAGGCGCCGGCGGCCGAGGCGGAGGCGGAGACGGAGGCGGCCGGAGGGCCGGCCGGGGCGCTGCCCCGCGGGACGGAGACGGTGCTGGTGGCCGAAGACGAGCGCTCGATCCGCCGGCTCATCCGGGAGCTCCTGACGTCCCTGGGCTACCAGGTGCTCGAGGCGGCCGACGGGAACGAGGCCCTTCGCGTCTCCCGCGAGTACGACAAGCCGATCCATCTCCTCCTGACCGACTCGGTGATGCCGTTCATGAGCGGGCGGGATCTCGCACGGCAACTGGCGGAGACGCGTCCGGAAATCCGCATTCTTTACATGTCCGGCTACACGGCGCCCGCGCTCGCGGCCAACGGCCACGGGATTGCGGCGGCGGATTTCCTGGAGAAGCCATTCACTCCCTCGACGCTGGCCCGCAAGGTGCGCGAAGTGCTGGACCGCCCCACCGCCGGCCGGCGTTAGGAAGGGTGGAGGCTTTTTCTTGATGAAGCTTTCCGGTTTCGGGGCGCTCCTGGCGGCGGCCGCCGCGCTCGCGCGCGCCGGCCAGGGAGAAACGCCTCCCATCTCGGCGAAGGACCTGGAAGGGACCTGGACCGGCATGCGCTTCACGGAGGGCCGGGGGGACGATCCTTCGAAGGGCGCGAAGGTGGAGTTTACGTTCAAAGGGGAGCTTCTGGCCGGACGCAAGGAGTCCGGAAGCCTCATCGGAGAGGCGACCTTCACGATCGACGGCCGCAACCTCGACGCCACGGGGACGACGGGCGGCTACCGCGGGAAGACGTATCTGGGGATCTTCAAACTGGAAGGGGATACCCTCACCTGGTGCGTCTCGGGAGTTGCGGGCCGCAACGCCAGGCGCCCGCGGGACTTCGCGGCCGATCCGGGGACGTCCCAGTATCTCATCGTCCTCAGGCGCCGGAAGCCCTGAGAGAAAGGGCCGGGCCGCGCGGGAATTCCGTCCTTCGGAAATGGCGGAGAGGCAGGGATTCGAACCCTGGAGTCAGGAAAACCCCGACTAACGGCTTAGCAAGCCGCCGCAATCGACCACTCTGCCACCTCTCCGTCGAACGCCGCCGCATTGTAGCAGGACCATCAGGGACTTGCACGCGATTGATCGGCGAACCGCGGAATCCCCGGCCCAGGCCGCGCGACGGTCTTTTGATCCCCCTCCGGCCTGCGACCGAGGGGCCCATCGTTATGTCCGGCGAGAACCTCCATGATGTGGGGGGGCCCCGAGGGGTCGGTCCGGCATCCCTATGAGCCCCCGGCGGACCGGCGTTCCTTCGGGAACCAGTCCGCCCGCGGACCGAAGTGTCCGCAGTTCCTCGAGGCGGGGAATCCAATACCGCCGGCCCATGGCTTGAAGCCTGCGGGCCTTGGCGGCCAACCGCGCCGCGATGCGATCCATTTCCGCGAACGACGGACGTCCCCCGCGAACCGACCCCTTCGCCCACCGTCGAATCCAACCCATACCGACGGGCATCCGTCCCCTTAGCCGCGTCCCGTGACGCTTTAGAAACTCCAACAGATCCTCCACTCGGAAGAGGTGATTCAGCGTCCACTCCAGCACGCGCCGTGAAAGCCGCTCCTCCCGCCCCGCTCGAATCAGCGCCAGGCGGGTAATGATGTCATAGTATCCAGGCCGGTTGGTTTTCTTCATTTCCACGAGATCCGGAATCGACGCCACCCGAAGCCTCCCCCAAGGCGTCGGCATGATTTCGGCGCGCTTCCACGCTGCGCGAAAACTTCCCACCCGAGGTGGGCGCCCCACCACGTCCAAATAAACCGGCCCCCCGCGGAACGGAATCACAAAGTGAAATCCATGCCCTCGCGCCACGTAGGCGGACGTCAAGGGCGGCGTAAGCTTATGAACGCGAGCGTCCACCTCCTCCAGCGCATCGATGAACCGGCGGATGTTCTCTTCCGCCGGATCGATCCAGAGGTCCAAGTCCTGAAAAAAATGGGCCGCCCCATACAGGATGGCCGCCTGCCCGCCGACCACAAGATACCGGACACGACACGCCTCAAAGGCGCGGAAGAGAGGACGCATCGTGCGCCGCCTCGAGATCTTTGATTCGCTTCCTCAACTTCCACGCCCGAATCAAGCGCTGACCCGGGGAGAGCCTCAACCAGTCGCTGCGAAAGGGATCCGCCACCGCGTCCCCATCGGGCCAACCTTGTCTCTTCCGCTTCCGATCTCGCGCCGCCATATCCGGAGTGTACCTGAAGCGCGGTGCCGCGGCAAACGGCGCCCGCCCGCCGCCTGAATGGAATTTTCTAGCCATCGGCCGTCCGGAAGCGTATTTAATTCTGGCGTAGGTGAGCGGGATTGTTTGTTTTTTGGGAGGGTCATGCGGTGAAAAGCATTCTCGGACGTACGGTGGTCGCCGGACTGGCGCTGTCCTTGGCCGCTTCGCTGACGGTGGCGGCTCTTTCGCAGGACGATAAGAAGAATTCCGCCGTCAACGACGTCTGTCCGTTGAGCGGAAAGGCCGTCAATCCGTCGTGCACCAGCGAAGTCACCGTCAAGTTCTGCTGCGACAACTGCAAGGCGAAGTTCGAAAAGGACCCCGTCCCCTTCCTCCATAAACTCGACAAGGCGCCCAATGAGAAGTGCCCGGCCAGCGGCAAGGCCGCCAAGGAGTCCTCGGCCAGCGCCACGGTCGCCTTCTGCTGCGAGAAGTGCAAGGAGAAGTTCGACAAGGAACCTGCCAAGTTCCTCGCCAAGCTCAAGGCCAAGAAGAAGGAAGAAAAGAAGTAACGCGGGACGATCCAAGCCCCCGCCGGAAGACCGGCGGGGGCTTTTTTTCGGCCGCCGAATAATAAAAAAGCCGCGCCGCCCCCCATCGCCCCCGGGGAACGGCGCGGCCCGGTTGACTAGTCGTCGTCCCCCTCTCCCTCGTCGTCGTCTTCCTCCTCGACTTCGAGGACCTGACCCGTCTGCGCGTCGATCTCGACCTCGAAGACCTTTCCGTCCGCGAACACCTCCACCTCGAGAACCGCGCGACCGTCCTCGAACTCGAGCTCCACGTCCGTGGCCTGCCCGGGAACGCGCTTCGTGGCGATCTCGATGCCCTTGGCCAGGCTGATCTTGGCCGCCGCCGCGGCTTTCGAGAAATCCTTCGCCACCTCCGCCTTCCCGAGCACCGCCCCCGTCTTCGGGTCGAGCGCCACCGACAGCCCCGCCGACCCGCGGGCAAACACGGCCGCGTACTGAACGACCCCCTTGCGGGACGTCAGCTCGCACGAAACGGGCGTCCCCTCCTTCACCTCCGCCCGGGCCTTCTCGAGGGCCTCCGCGAGCGTGATCTTGGCCTCCTTCACGAGCGCCTCCCGTTTCCCCGACCCGGCCCAAAGCGCCAGGCCCGCCACCAGTCCTGCGCACAGACTCTTCACGTCCTCACCTCCTGAAAGGAAACCTTCATCGACCCACAATCCGACCCGTGTCGGCATCGACCCTGATTTCGCGCAGCCGGCCGGCATAGAGCACCCGGACCGCCGCGACGACCCGTCCCGCTTCGGACCCAAGCGACCCTTCGATCGCGCGGCCGGGCAGCTCGGCCAGCGCCCGCTCGATCGCCTCGCCGAGTCCCAGGCGCGCCGCCGGAGTCCGCCCCGCCTGCCCTTCCTCCTCCTCCTCGAGCCGCTCGCCGGTCCGGACGTCGAATTCGATCTCGAAAAGCCGGCCGTCGCGCAGCACCTCGACCGTGCACACCGCGCGCCCTTCATCGTCCTCGATCCGGGCCGCCCGCGCCGCGCCGCCCCGCTCCACCGCCCGCCCCACGAACGCCGCCAGCGGAAGCACCGCTCCCTCGAGAAGCTTCGCGGCGCGCGCGCCCGCCTCCGAAGGCGGCCCGAAAACCTCCGAGCGCCCCGGCGGCACCGCCTCCCGGTAGCCCCACGCCTCGACCCGCGCCGTCCCCGCCGCGACCGTCACCCCGAGCTCCGGCCGCTCCTCTCCCGGAAGAGGCCGCAACTCCACCTCGAACTCCGCGCCGGAAGCCTCCACCGCCCCCGCGGGCGTCGTCACCCGGAAGAACGCCCCGCCGGGAACCCGGAAGCGTCCGCGTCCCGCGGCCAGCTCGAAGCCGTCCGGCCGCCCCTGCCCGGCCGAGCCGGGCTCAAGCGTCGCCTCCGCGCCGCCCCGGAAGCGAAGCGCGAGCGGCGCCGCGCCGCGGGCCGCCACCCATCGGCCTTCGCGAACCTCCCCCGGGCGCCCCAGAAGATGCGCCACGCCCGCGATCGATACGGCCAGAAGAATCCCGGCGGCGGCGATCTCGGCCCACCGGCGCCGGGGGCGCGCCGGCGGCGCCGACGTCGCGTCCGCGACCGCGCATCCCGACGCCTGCGCCCCGTAGAAGGCGTAAAGCCCGGCTTCCAGAAGCGCCGCCTCCACCAGAGCGCGGCCGCGCGACCGATCCGCGCGAACCGCCGCCGCCAGCTCGGAAAGCTCCGCCGCCGAGGCGTCGCCGTCCTGCCAGGCCCGGAGGAGATCTTCGAAGCGATCCGCGTCCATCGTCACGGCTCCTCCCCCGGCCCGAGTTTCGCCTCAAGACACCGCCGGAGGTTCTGCCGGGCCTTCCAGAGGGTCACCTTGACCGACCCTTCGGTCCACCCGAGGGCGCCCGCGATCCGCCGCACCGGGAGGCGGTCGCGATACCGCTGCTCGACCAGACGCCGCTGGGCCGGGGGCAGTCCTTCCAGACATTCCGCCAGGCGCTCCTGCCGGCGCCGCATCCCCTCCGGATCCGGAGCGTGTTCCTGGAAGGCCTGCGCGACCGCCTCGTCCAGCGCCTCCGAACCCTCGACCCGGCGCACGCGCGAAGAGCGGCGGAAATAGCCGGCCACGCGGCGGCGCGCCAGCTCGAACGCCCACGGGAGGAACCGCTCGACCCCGACGCCCTTGCGGTCCTCCTCGATGATCGCCAGGCCGACTTCCTGAAAGATCTCCTCGGCGGCCTCGCGGTCCCGCGCCAGGGCGAGGATGAAGCCGAAAAGAACGTCCCGGTTCTCCAGGAACGGCCTCACGAGTCCCGCCGGAGCGTTTTCCATGCCCTCAGTGTGGGGACGGCGCCCCCGCGAAGTTAACTCAAAAAATTTCGCGCGGCGCGGCGCCGCCGGATATGCTGGCGGGTCTATGAGGCGGACGTTCCTTCTCCTTCTGGCGTCGCTCTACGTGCTTCAGACGCTCCGGATCGTCCGCCCGGCGCCCGCCGATGCGGCCCCCGGGGGCCCCTCCGCGCCCTCGGGAACCGATCCCTGCTGTTCCGGGGCCTGCGGCTGTCCGGACGAAATGGCCCGGCGGCGGCTCTGCTGCTGCGGCCCGGAAGCGGCTCGGGAGGAGAGCCCGCGTTCCCCGAAGCGGCCCGCCGGCGCCTTCGAGGCCGCGCGGTGCCGCGGAGCCGAGGCGGCCGTCGCCCGCGGGCCGGTGCTGCCCCCTTTTGCGCCTTGTTTCCTCCCCCCCGGCGTTCCCTCCGCCACCGAGCGGCCCGAGGCTTTCCCTCCGGAGCCGCCCGATCCGGTCTCCCCCCGGCCTCCCGACAAGGTTCCCATCGCCGCGATCCTCGGTTCGGCGTCCTGATTCGACAACCCTCTTTATCCGAGGATCGATCATGTTCTCATCCGCGATCATTTTCTCTTTTTTGGCGGCGCCCGCGCTGCGCGACCATGGGCCCGGAACCTCGGGCGGCGGGCTCACGACGGTTTCGGGCGAGACGCTGCGCCCGGGATCGGTGTCCCTGAGCGTCCGGATCGATTACACCCAGTTCGAGCGCCTTTCCTCCGAGGACATCCGCGAGCGGACGCTCGACGTGGGGGGAAGTCACGCCCATTTCGACGCGGCGCGGTGGAGTCTGCTCGAGGCGTTCGAGGTGGCCTTCGGAGCTTCGGAGGGATTCCAGCTGGCCTGGTCCTTCGGGTACTACCGGGGCAACGACCTGCGCGAAGGGCACGTTCACGGCGACGGAAGCTACGGATTCCACGAAATGGGCGACGTCTCGGGAATGACCGACCCCTGGTTCACGGCGAAGGGCCGGCTCTTCAAGGGACCGGAGGGGAGTCTGGCCCTCTTTGGCGGGGTGAAGTTCCCGTTCGGGGAGGACGATGAGGCCGACGAGAGCGTGAACGGAAACCGGCCCCTGGAGCCCGCGCTCCAGCCCGGAAGCGGCACGTTCGACGCCCAGCTGGGGGCGGCGTACTCGCGGTGGCTGACGGAGACGCTGACCCTCGACGCGAGCCTTTCGTACACGCTGCGGACGGAGGAGGACGCGTTCAAGATCGGGGACCTCGTTCTTCTCGGAACCGCCCTGGCGTGGCGCTTCACGGAGAACGTGCAGACGTATCCCCAGCCCAGCGTGTTTCTGGAAGCGCACGTGCGCCATCTCTTCCGAAACGAGGAGGACGGCGAGCGGGTGCGCAACTCGGGAGGCACGACGCTTTTTCTCGGCCCGGGGTTCCGGATGGGATTCTCCGAGCGCGTCTCCTGGACGATCGCGCTTCAGATTCCGGTCTTTCAGCATCTCCACAGCGAACAGCAGGAGACGCTCTTCAAGGCGGTGACGGGACTGACGTTCACGTTCTGAGAGGTTCCGGGGCCGGGGAGGCGGCGGCCTTCCCGGCCCTCTTTCCCCGGCGCCTCCGCCCCCCGTCAGCGGACCCCCGCCGCCGCGCCCATCACGATTCCCATGAACGCCGCCCCCGCGAGAAACATCCCATCCGCCAGGCGGTGCCGCCGCCGCATTTCCGGGTCGTAGTAAACGATCTGGACCCCCGCGCGGCCGAGCCAGAACAGGGACATGCCCGCGCTCAGGAACCTCCCGAGCCCGCGGCCGGAGGCCAGTTCTCCGGGAAAAAGGAGGCAGACCGCCGCCATCCCCAGAAGGACGATCACGATGTAGACCCAGTGCACGACGAAGATCTGCCGGATCAGAGGGTCCACCCGCACAAGATTTCGCCGGCAGTCGAGCCGGCCCGGCAGCGCCAGGTTCATCGCCGCCACCAGCCCCTGAAGCACCCCCACCGCCCGGATCCAGGGGATCCACGCCTCGTCCATGCGCCCTCCTTCCCGCCACCCGGACCGCTGGATCGGCATATACGTATATTTCTGTATATACAGAAAATACTGTTCGACGT
The DNA here is from genome assembly GCA_035574235.1 of Planctomycetota bacterium. NCBI lineage: Bacteria > Pseudomonadati > Planctomycetota > Planctomycetota bacterium. The sequence goes on from DATLZA010000147.1 coordinate 43,087, forward strand.
CAAGGCTTCCCGGGCGCGCGGCCGGCCGCGCGCGGCGCTTGATGAGGGCGCGCCCGCGTGGTAGAGTGCACGCTCGTGATGACCGCCCTCCTGGCGAGCCTGGCCGATGAGGGAACGCATTCGGCCGTCGGGGCCAAGGCCGAGGAGGTCGTCCTTCGCCTCCTCATCCAGCTCATCGTCATCCTCCTCGTCACGCGGGGGGTGGTGCTCCTGGCGCGCCGCCTGGGGCAGACCGACGTTTCCGGCGAGATCCTGGCCGGGATCCTCCTGGGGCCCAGCCTCCTCGGAGCCCTCGCCGGAACGATCGACCCCGGGTTCATGAACCGGCTCTTCCATCCGTCCACCTCCGTCATCTTCACCGGCCTGGCGCAGGTCGGCCTGGTTCTCCTTCTTTTCCAGATCGGGCTGGAATTCGAATTCCGCACCCACCTGGGGGAGGACCGGCGCCCCATCTTCGTCATCAGCGCCACCGGCATCGCGGTTCCCTTCCTCCTGGGCTACCTTTCCGCTCCCTGGTTCCACGCGCATCTGCCCGAAACGGTCAAACCCTCCCTTTTCGCCTTCCGGCTCTTCTTCGCCGTGGCCATGTCCATCACGGCCATCCCCGTCCTCGGGCGGATCTTCATGGAGCTGGGTCTCTCCCATACCCGCACGGCGGCCCTCACGATCGGCTCGGCGGCCGTCGACGATGTCACGGGATGGCTGATCCTCGGCGCCATCTCCCTCATCGTTCAGGACAAGCCGCTGCTCTCCTGGGTCCTTCCGCGGATCGCGGGCCTGGCGGTCTACCTCTTCGTCGTCTTCCGCCTGCTGCGGCCCGTTCTGCGGCGCGCCGTCGCGGCCCACCTCGAACGCGCCGGGAGCCTCCGCGTGACGGCCGTGGCCTGGATCCTGCTCCTGCTTTTCGCCTCCGCCACGATCACGAGCCTGCTCGGCGTCTTCGCCATCATCGGCGGATTCGTCATGGGCGTGGCCCTCCACGACGACCGCCGCTTCGTCGAGGCCTGGAAGCAGCGCGTGGCCCCCCTGGTGCAGGCCTTCTTCCTGCCGATCTTCTTCACCTACACGGGACTGCGCACCGACATCGGAACCATCCCCGGCGGCTTCGGACTCCTCATGCTGGTCCTCGTCTGCGCGATCGCCTTCGTCGCCAAGCTCGGCGGCTGCTACCTGGCGGCGCGCTGGGTGGGCGAATCCCGCCGCAGCGCCCTCACGATCGGCGTCTGCATGAACACGCGCGCCCTCATGGAGCTCATCGCGCTCAACATCGGCCTGGACCTCGGCGTCCTCACCCGCAGCATGTTCACCATGCTCGTCCTTATGGCCATCGCCAGCACCTTCATGGCCACGCCCCTCATCCGCATCCTCATGCGCGGCCAGGAGCGCCTGACCGGCGAGGCCGCCGAGGTCGAGGCCGCCCGCGCGGCCGCCCGATCCTGAAGACCCCTGCAACCCTTCCGCCCCCCGCGGCGTGATGTATAATGGGCCCGCTTTTCTTCCCTCGACCCGGAGCGGGAATGAATTTCCGCCCTTTGAGGTGACCGATGGCTCGCATCCTCCTCGGCGCGCTTCTCCTGGGGATCGCCCCGGCGGCTCAGGACGCCCAATGGATCTGGAAAAGTCCCCAGGCCCGCGCCCAAGAGCGCCTTTTCTTCCGCAAGACCTTCGAGATCGGCCCCGTGGAATCCGCCCGCGTCCACGGCACCGCGGACAACCGCTTCGTCCTCTTCGTCAACGGACAGGAGGCCGCCCGGAGCGACGACTGGACCGCCCCCGTGTGGGTGGACCTCAAGCCGTACCTGCAGCCGGGCCGGAACGTCCTGGCCGTCGAGGCGCAAAACGAGGGCGGCCCCGCGGGACTGCTCCTGCGCTTCCTCATCCGCACGGCGGACGGCAAGTCCCTCTCCTTCGGCACCGACGCCTCCTGGAAAGTCTCCGACCGCCCCGAGAAAGGCTGGGAAGAATCCGGCTTCGCCGACGCCGCCTGGGCCGCGGCCGCCGTCCTGGGCCCCCACGGAATGCCCCCGTGGGGAGACGTCCTGGCCGGCCAGCCCGGAACCGCCGAGGCCGCCGCCGCGCCGCGCGAAAATCTCCGCGCCCGCGACGGCTTCCGCGTGGAGCGCCTCTACACCGTCCCCAAGGCCACGCAGGGCTCGTGGGTTTCCCTCGCCGTCGATCCGCGCGGACGCCTCATCGCCTCGGACCAGGAAAGTAAAGGCCTTTTCCGCCTCACCCTGAAGGGCGATTCCGTGGACGTCGAGAAGATCGACGTCCCCGTCAGCGGCGCCCAGGGTCTCGTCTGGGCTTTCGACGCCCTCTACGCCGGCGTCAACGGGAAAGGTTCCGGGCTCTGGAGGATCCGCGACACCGACGGCGACGACCGCCTGGACCGGGCCGAACAGCTCTTCGCCGTCCGCGGAAGCGGCGAGCACGGCCCCCACGCGGTCCTCCTCACCGAGGACGGCCGCGGACTCTACTTCGTCGCCGGCAACCACACCCTCCTGCCCGACGGCCTCACCGGAAGCCGCATTCCCACCAACTGGGGCGAGGACCTTCTTCTGCCCCGCCAGTGGGACGCCGGCGGCCACGCGGTGGGGATCCTCGCTCCCGGCGGATGGATCCTGCGCGTGAGCCCCGATGGAAAAGAGCGCGAAGTCTTCAGCATCGGCTACCGCAACCAGTACGACGCCGCGATCAGCCCCGAGGGGGAGATCTTCACGTTCGATTCCGACATGGAGTGGGACCTCGGCCTGCCCTGGTACCGGCCCACCCGCGTCTTCCACGTCGTCAGCGGAAGCGAGTTCGGCTGGAGAAGCGGAAGCGGCGTGTGGCCCGACGCGTACCCGGACTGCCTGCCCGGCGTCGTGGATATCGGACCCGCCAGCCCCACGGGCGTCCTTTTCGGAACCGGCGCCCGGTTCCCCGCGCGCTATCAGCGGGCGCTGTACATCCTCGACTGGACGTACGGCACGATCTGGGCCGTCCACCTCAAGCCCAAAGGCGCTTCCTACGAGGGCGAGGTCGAGGAGTTCGTCAGCGGAACGCCCCTTCCCGTCACCGACGCGGTGATCGGGAAGGACGGCGCCCTGTACTTCACGGTGGGCGGACGCGGAACCCAGTCGGCGCTCTACCGCGTCTCCTACGTCGGGAAAGAGCCCGTCGATCCGGCCCCGCGGGCGCCGGATCCCGGAGCCCCCGCGCGCGAAATGCGCCGGCGGCTGGAAGCCTTCCACGGGCGGCGCGACCCGGCGGCCCTGGACGCCGCCTGGCCCTTCCTGGGACACGCCGACCGGTTTCTCCGCTACGCCGCGCGGATCGCCGTGGAAAGCCAGCCCGTCGAATCCTGGATGAACCGCGCCCTTTCGGAGCGCGATCCTCAGGCCCTGACGACGGCGCTGGTGGCCTTGACGCGCCAGGGTCCCAAGGAGGCGCTCGGCGCGGTTCTCGAGGCGCTCGACCGGCTGGATCTCGGGGGACTTCCGGAGCCGGTCCTTCTGGACGCCCTGCGCGTCTACCAGCTCGCCTTCATCCGCATGGGTCCGCCGTCGGAGGAGCTGCGGGGCCGCGCGATCCGGCGCCTGGACGCTCACTTCCCGCACCGTTCGGCGGCGGCCAACCGCGAGCTGGCCCAGCTTCTCATCTATCTCGAGGCGCCCACGGCCGTCGAGAAGTGCCTCGCCCTTATGAAGCGGTCGGGACCGCCGCCCCGGCCGTCCTGGGTCACGGCGTTCGACCGCAACCGCGGCTACGGCGGCGTGGTGGAGAAAATGCTCGCCAAGATGCCGCCCGCCGAGGGAATCCATTACGCCTTCGCGCTGCGCAACGCCAGGACCGGGTGGACGCCCGAACGGCGCCGGGAGTACTTCTCCTTCCTCAAGGAAGCCGCCGAGAGCTACACGGGCGGCAACAGCTACAAGGGATATCTCATCAACACGTGGAAGGAAGCGCTCGCTCACGTTCCCCTCGAGGAGCGCGCGGCGCTTCCGGCGCTTTCCCCGCCGCGCCTCTCGGAGCTCCCCAAGCCCAAAGGACCCGGCCGCGCCTGGACCGTCGAGGAGCTCCTTCCCCTCGTCGAAAAGGGGCTCCGCAAACGGAACTTCAGGAACGGCCGCCGCATGTACCTGGCCGCCCAGTGCGTCGTCTGCCACCGCTTCGACGCCGAGGGCGGAAGCGGCGGACCGGACCTCACGGGCGTCGCCGGCCGCTTCGGCGTGCGCGATCTCCTGGAGTCCATCATCGAGCCGAGCAAGGTCATTTCCGACCAGTACCAGGGCATGGTCCTGCGCACGCGCGACGGCCGCGTCTTCTCGGGCCGCATCGTGGGCGAGAAGGAGGGAAAGCTCCAGATCGCCACCGACCTTCTCAAGCCCGACGCGATCGTCGAGATCCCGAAAAGCGCCGTCGAGGAGAGCCGCGTTTCGACGGTTTCGCTCATGCCCACGGGGCTGCTCAATCCCCTGAACGCCGACGAAGTGCTGGATCTTGTGGCCTATCTGCTTTCGGCCGGCAATCCCGAGCACCCGGCGTTTCGCTGACGGCCTCCGGCGCGGGTAACGGACCCGGCGGCCGCCGCGTCCAAGGAGAGGAGGGATCCCGGTGACCGACGCTTCCGCGATCGCCCGCCGCCCGTGGCTCGTGGCCGTCTGGCCGGGCATGGGCCAGGTGGCCCTGACCGCCGGATACTACCTCATGTCGCGGCTTCGAATGCACGAGGCGGACACGATCCCCGTCCGCGACCTCTTCGACGTCGAGCACGTCGACGTGAAGGACGGCCTGGTGCGGATGGGGCGGCTTCCGCAGAGCCGGCTCTTCCTCCGGAAGGATCCGGACGGCCGGCGCGACGGAGCGGTTTTCATCGGCGAGGCCCAGCCGCCCCTGGGCAAGCACGCCTTCTGCACCCGGCTCCTGGACGCGGCCGGAAGACTCGGGGTGGACACCGTCTTCACCTTCGCCGCGATGGCGACCTCCATGCATCCGTCGGCCCCGTCCCGCGTCCTCGGTGTGGCCACGCATCCCGAAGGCCTTCCGGAACTGCGCCGTCACGGCGTGGAGATCATGCCCGACGGCCGCATCACGGGGCTGAACGGGGTTTTCCTCGCCGCGGCGGCGGAACGCGGCATGACGGGAATCGGCCTTCTGGGGGAAATTCCCGCCTTCGCCGCGCAGCTTCCCTTTCCCAAGGCCTCCGCCGCGGTCCTGGCCGTCTTCTCGCGCATGGTCGGCCTCCCGATCGATCTTCGGGAACTCGAGGAGTACGGTCGCGCCATGGAGGAGCAGCTCGCCCAGATCGTGCGCCAGATGCAGGAAGCCCTCCGGCCGGGCGCGCCGCCTTCCGAAGAGGAGGCCGAAGCCGTCGAGGCGCGCCCCGAGCCCGCTCCGGCCCAGCCGGAACCCGACGAGGCCGCCCGCCGGCGGATCGAGGAGCTGTTCCGCGAGGCCGCCCGGGACCGCTCCAAGACCTTCGAGCTCAAGCGGGAGCTTGACCGCCTGGGCCTCTTCAAGGACTACGAGGACCGCTTCCTCGACCTCTTCCGCAGGCCCGAGTAGGACGCGGACGCCTTTCTTGACGGCGGGGCGCGAACCGGGGTATTCTTGATCGCAATAGCTGCTATCTGTTTTTTGGATGATCGAGGCCCGCTCATGAACGCTCCCGCCGCGCCTCAACCCGCCCCCCGCTGGGCCCTGGCGATCGACCTGGCGCGCTGCACGGGATGCCACGCCTGCTCCGTCGCCTGCAAGGTCGAAAACCGCGTGCCCGTGGGTCACTTCCGGACGATGGTGTACTACCGCGACCGCGGAACCTTCCCGCACGTGCGGCGCGACTTCCTGCCCGTCGTCTGCCAGCAGTGCGCCGACGCCCCGTGCCTGAAGGCCTGCCCCACCCGCTCGATCTCCCGCGGGCCCGACGGCATCGTCCGCATCGACAAGGAGACCTGCGAGGGCAACGGCGCCTGCGAGGAGGCCTGCCCCTACGGCGCGATCTACGTGGACGCGCTCACCCGCACGGCCGACAAGTGCGACTTCTGCTCCCACCGCCTGGAGGCCGGACTGGAGCCCGCCTGCGTGGAAACCTGCCCCGGCGGAACCCTCATCTTCGGAAACCTGAACGACCCCGCCAGCCCCGTTTCGCGCTTCCGCGCCGCCTGCGGAGACGCGCTCCGGCCGCTCAAGCCCGAGAAAAACACCCAGCCGCAGGTTCTCTACCGCGGACTGGATCCGTCGCTCGAGAAGAAAATTCCGGAGGGCCGCAACCACGACGGCCGCTCCTACGAAATCGAATTCTGGGCCCGCGAGGAGCCTCCCCCCGCCCCCCCCGCGCGCCGGAGGAAGAAGCCGTGATCCGCCCGGGACGCCGCGAGTTTCTCAAGAGCGGCCTCGGGGCCCTGGCGGGCCTGCGCCTGGGCGAAACGATCCGCCTCTTCCCGGGCGAACGCTTCGCCGCCGCCCAGGAGGATCGCGACCCCGAAGCCGCCCGCCGCCCCCCCAACGACTACCGCCGCGCCCAGCGCCGTCCCGGCGTGTGCCTGAACTGCTCCACCGTCTGCGGAATCGTCGGATGGATCGTGGACGGCCGGCTCGTCAAAGTCTCCGGCAACCCCGAGGACCCCAACAACGGACGGCATCTCTGCGCCAAGGGTCAGTCCGGCCCGACGATCGGCACCTACCCCGACCGCCTCCTCTACCCCCTCCGCCGGGCCGGCCGCCGCGGCGAGGGACTCTGGAAACGCATCTCCTGGGACGAAGCCTACCGGGAACTCGCCTCCCGGATCCGCGCCTGCATCGAGGACGGTCACCCGGAGCACGTTGCGCTTCACTACGGCCGGTCCCGCATCAACGACGTCCTCGAGCGCTTCATGAGCGCGGTCGGCTCCCCGGTCATCCTCAACCACCGCGCCCTCTGCTCCCTCAACAAGCGCGCCGCCAACTACGCCACCCTGGGCGATACCGACTGGGAAACCGTGGACGCCGAACGCTGCCTCTACTTCCTGAACTTCGGCTCCAATTTCTACGAGGCCCACCAGGGGCACATCCACTTCCTCCGCCGTGTCGTGCGCGCCCGGTTCGATCACGGCGCCAAGCTCGTCACCTTCGACGTGCGCTGCTCCAACACCGCCGGCCGGAGCGACGAATGGTTCGCCCCCCGGCCCGGGACCGAGGGCGCGATCGCGCTCGCGATGGGCCACGTCCTGCTGGCGGAAGACCGCATCGACCGGGAGTTCCTCGAGAAATGGACGAACGTCTCCCTCGAGGCCCTTCGGGAGTTCTACCGCCCGTACACGCCCGAATGGGCCGAACGGCAAAGCGGGATGGCCGCCGCCGACATCGCCCGCGTCGCGCGCGAGTTTTCCGAGCGCCGCCCCCGGTGCGCGGCCTTCACCAACCGCGGAAGCCACGCCCATTACAACGGCTACTCCAACGACCGCGCCGTCATCCTCCTGAACGCCCTGGTGGGTTCGATCGGGAGACCCGGCGGCTACTGCTACGGCGAGTCCGAACGGATCGATCCGGTCCAGTTCCCGCCCCCGCCGCCGCTGCCGCCGAAGCCCTCGATCCGCACGGACCTGGAAGACCCGCCCGAATACCCGCTGGCCAACTACTGGCAGAAAATGCGCGTCGGCCAGCTCGTCTACGACTTCATCGCCCGCCGGCGCGCCACGGTCAAGGTCTACCTCACCTACACCCTCGGATCCCCCACGACCTGGCCGGAGGGGCGCAGCCTCACCACGCGCGTCCTTTCGGACGAATCCCTCATCCCGTTCCACGCCTGCTCCGACATCGTCTACTCGGAGACGGCCCACTACGCGGATCTCATCCTGCCCGACGCCACGTATCTGGAACGCTGGGGCCTGGACACGCGGAACTCCTACGAGCTTCAGCCGTACGTCACCCTCCGGCAGCCTCTCGTGCCGCCGCCGGCCGAGTGCGTCAGCTTCGCCGACGTCCTCATCGAACTCGCACGCCGGATCGGTCCTCCCGTGGACCGCTACTTCTCCACCTTCCGCAACCACGAGGAGTACGTGCGCCATCAGTGCCGCAACATCCCGCCCGGAGACTGCGCCGACGGGTGGGAATACATGAGGCGCCACGGGGTCTGGGTCGACAGCCGGTCGCCGAAGACCTACGAGCTCTTCAAAAAGCCCCTCACGGCCAAGGAACTCGAAGGCTCGCGCACCGATGCCGCGACGGGGGTGGTCTACCGTCGGGGCCCCGGAGGAAAAGACGAGCCGATCGGGGTCGTGGTGGACGGCGTTCCGGTGCGCGGTTTCAAGACCCGGTCCCGGAAGTTCGAAATCCACAGCCCCGTCACCGCCGAGCAGGCCGCCCGCGTGGGCCATCCGGACGACGGCTGGCCACGATGGGTCCCCATCCCGGCCCACGAGAACCTGCCCGAGGACCGCTTCCACCTCGTCACCTTCAAGTGGAACGTCCACACGCAGGCCCGGACCGCGCCCCAGAAGTACCTGACCGAGATCGTCCACGACAACCCGCTCTGGATCCATCCCGATGCGGCCCGGCGCCTGGAGCTCAAGACCGGAGACTGGGTCGAGATCACGACGTACCGCCCCCGCGGAGCGACCTACCGGGCCGATGGAAGCGCCGTCGGCAGCGCCCGCATCCGCGTGGTCGTCACCGAGGGCATCCATCCGCGGGTCGTCGCCTGCTCCAACAGCCTCGGACATCTCTTCGGCGGACGGGCCGCCACCGCCCGGCGCGGGCGCCGTCCCGAGGGACCCGGGTACGATCCGGCCGTCCTGCCCGACGATCCGGATCTTTCCCGCCGCCTCTGGTGGGACGAGCGCCACGGGGGCCGCGGCGCCGGATTCAACCTCAACGCGATTCTTCCCATCCAGCCGTCGCCGGTCACCGGCATGCAGGCGTGGTATGATACGACCTGCTCGATCCGGAAGATCTGAGCAGAACCAGGGAGGGACCTTCCGTGAATTTGGCCGCCGCCGTCGCCGCCCTTTTCGCGCTTGCTCCTCAGGAGACCGACTCCGAACGCCTCAAGCGCCTTGAAGAACAGGTCCGGCGCCAGCAGGAGGAAATCGAAAAGCTCAAGGCCGCCTCCCCTCCCTTCACCGCCAGCCTCACGGAGGGGCTCCGCTTCCGGACGCCCGACGGCTCCGTGGATCTGCAGCTCGGCGGACGGTTCCAGCAACACCTCCGCGTCCTCCTCGACCGCCCCGAGGGATCCCCGCGCACCCAGCCGGATACCTTCTATGTCCGCGCCGCCCGACTGAAGATGAGCGGAACCTTTTTCTCCGATTACGGCTTCCTGGTGGAAGGCGATTTTCCGTCTTCCTCCACCGGGCCGACCCCGACCCTCCAGGGGGCCTATGTGGAGTGGAAGAAGCTCCGGGAATTCCGCCTCCAGGTGGGCCAGTTCAAGGTTCCCATCAGCCAGGAACGCCTGCGCTCCCGCCTCTTCAGCGATTTCGTGGAGGATTCCGTCCTCACGCGGTTCGTCCCCGGATACGACCTGGGGATTCTGGCCTACGGACAGCTCGCCGGCGGCGCGGCCGGGTATCAGGCCGCCGTCGTCCACGGCCGAAGCCACCTCGACAACGCCGGCCGCTCCCGCCACGACGACAACGACGAAAAGGAATTCGCCGCGCGCGTCACCCTCTCCCCCTGGGCCCCGGACAAGGAGGCGTTCTTCCTCAAGGGACTCCGCGTGGGCCTGGCCGGAACCGTCACCGACGTGGACGATGTGACGATCAGCGGCACGGGGGTGACGGCATTCGACCTTTCGACGCCCGAACTCGGCGTCCTCTTCTTCGATCCCGCGGTTTCCTCCGGAACCCTGGCGCTCGACGGCCGCCGGACGCGCCTCGGCGCGGAGCTCTCCTGGGCCGTGGGCCCCGCCTGCCTGCGCGCCGAGATCCTCGCGCGGCGGGACGAAATGGTCAATACCGGCGTCCGAGAGGACATTCCCATCCGCGCCTGGTCCGCCACGCTGACCTGGATCCTGACGGGCGAGGAGAAGAACCCGGAATCCCGTATCGTGCCCGCTCACCCCCTCGGGGAGAACGGCGGATGGGGCGCGCTCGAGGTGGCGGCGCGCCTGGCCGGCGCCGAAATCGACGACCGCATCGAAAACCTCGGCGTCCTCGTCGCCGGCCATTCCCTCAAGGTCCGCAGCGCCACGGTCGGCCTGAACTGGTGGCCCGCCCGCAACCTCCGCCTCTCCGCCGACGCCGTCCGCGAGAAGTTCGGAGACGACCTCGACATGGGCGCCGGCCGCACCGAGGACGCCTTCACCGGCTTCCTCGCACGCTTTCAGATCGATTTTTGAGTCCGCCTGCGCCGGAGCCCGGCGACGAGCCCTCCGAGAGCGCCCAGGACCAGAATCGCCTCAAGTCCCGTCAGGCCGCACCCCCCGCCTCCGCCTCCCCCGCCGTCCTCCCCGCCGCCTCCTCCACCGGAACCGCCGCCTCCCGTTCCCCCCGTTCCGCCTCCTCCCCCCGTCCCGCCCGTGGAGGATCCGAAACCCGGATACGTCACCGAACTCACGAAGGTCACCTTCTCCGTGTTGAGCCCGGAATAATCATCCTTGAGGACGCCCCCGGTATCGTGCGATTCCGGCGTCCAGCACCACCAGGTCCACGAAAGCCCGTTCTCCTGGATATAGGCGCGCAGCTTCTCCGCCCAGAGACGCTCGCGGGTGCGCTTGTCCTCGCTGATGTCCGTCCGGCTCGAGGGAACCGTCAAAAACGATCCCCATTCGCCGACCCACACCGGAGCGATGTTCTCCTTGTGAAGAAATCCCCACTGGCGGTCCCAGTGCGCCGGGAGATTGTCCGGAAATCCGGCGGAGTATTGGTGGAACGGCTGATCCCAGACGATCGGACCGTAATCATGAACCTCGTAGACCAGCCGGTTCGCCACGCTCAGCGTCAAGGGATGATCGCGAACCCCGAGGTGAACGGCCCCCCACCAGCCCGCCTCGCCGTTGTACTCATGCATTCCCTGAACGCAGATGAGCAGATTGGGATGGATCCTGAGAATCTCCTCCGCGCACCGCTTGGCGGCCCAGCGCCAGTTCACGGACGGATTGACATTGTCGGCCTCCCACGTGGCCGACCCGTGCACCTCGTTGAACAGATCCACCCCCACGACCGTCGGATTCGTCCGGTACCGCGTCACGAGCGCCTTCCAGTTCTCGATCCACTGCGATTCGGGACGGCTCGAGGAATACCAGAGTCCGGACTCCGGCGCGCTTCCGCCGTGAACCCGATGATAATCCAGGATGATCCGAATGCCTCTCTGGCCCGCGGCGCTCACCAGACGATCCAGAATCTGTCCGCAGGTTTTGTTCAGCAAATCCGCGTTCACCGTGGAGTCGATCGCCTCCTGGCGCGGATAGGTCGTGTCCAGCGGAAAGATGTCCCCCGAGAACGGAAGCCGGATGAGATTGAATCCCGCGTTCTTCATCTCATCGAGATGCCGCTCGATCGTGTATCCCGTCCCACCCCACAGGCCGTGCGGGATGCGGTTCTCGCTGTCCATCCCGTGCCAGTTGACCCCCGACCAGCGAATCTCCCGGCCCGCTTCGTCGAGAACCTTGTTGCCCGACGTCCTCCACCACCCGGACCCCGTCCCGCCTCCGGGATCCCCTCCTCCCCCGCTCCCGGACAGACTGAATCGAATCCAGTTCAGGTTGAAGGGCCCTCCGTCGAACACCACCCGCAGAACCTGCACGCCCGACGAAAGCGAAACTCCCGTCGCCGTCACCGTCGTCCACGTCTGCCACCCCCCGGTTTGAGGGGCCGAGACGGTCGCGGTCAGAGCGACGCCATCCTTTTCCAGATGAAGCGCCCCGCCCGACATTTCGGAGGCCACGCGGAACTCAACCGTGTACGTGCCCGCCTCGCGGACGTCGACCGTGTACTCGAGCCACTCCCCGGCCGCAATCCATCCCACGTTGTATCCGCCCCCCGTATCGGCCGTCGCCTCGATGTCCACCTGCTCCGAAGGGCGATACTGCCCTCCGTTGTTCGTGGAATCGCCGTCCTGATAGGCGACCCCCGGGCCGCCCGTGTCGAAATCCTCCGCCTGAAGCGTTCCCGGGACCGCGACGGCGGTTCCCCCGTAGGGACCCTGCGACCCGGCCTGAGCCGCTCCCATGACCGCCACGAGCGCTCCGAACAAAGCCGCCCGCTTCAGAATCACGACACCCCTCATGGTCCCTCCTCCGCGGCCTCGGCCAGCGCCAAGGCCACTTCCACCTGGGCCCAGAACCGGTGATACCGGAATACGGGCGCCTCGCCCGCCGCCCGCGCCCGCTCCAACCGCCCGAACTCCGGGTCCGCCCGATAGGCCGAGCGCAGATCCAGGAACGTCACCCCCGCACGGATGTCCTCCCCCCGCGGCGTCCGCCCCCGCCAGCCTTCGGGAAGCGGCACGCGCTCCCCGAACCGCGCGTAATCCGGCCGGGCCTCGGGCGCCGCCACGCCCGGCCTGTCCCGATGAAGCGTCCAGATCCGCTCCAGAAGCTCCCGGCCGAGCGCCCGCGAGCGGGAATCCGGGTGGACCAGCAGCGTCCGCGCCAGAGCGCCGGCCACCCCCACGTCCTGCGTCACCGCCGTCACCGCCGCCCGCAGCGAGGCGTTCGATCCCGGCCGCGCGGCGTTCCAGGGGTCGGGCCGGCCGCTCCAGCGCAGCGTCGCCGGAATCGCGTAGCCTCCCTCCGGCGTCAGCCGCACCTCCCGGCGGGCCCACGCGGCCCAGCGGTCCGCGACCTCGGCCGCGCGCGCGTCCTTCGAAAGCGCCGCGTACCGGACCAGACGATCCATCGCCCAGACCTGCCACCCGAACCACTCGTTGCTCGGGGGATCGAGAAAAACCGGATGCGCGTCGTACGCCAGGCCGTGGAAGCCCGAAGGATCCGCGCCGGGCCCGATCCGCGCGCCGCCGGCGATCGCCCCGTCGGCCGACTGGAGCCAGCGATAGAACTCCACCTGACGCGAAAGGCTCCGCGACCAGTCGCGCGCGGATCCCGGAGCCGGCGAGCGGAACGCGGGATCCGACGCCAGCGCCCAGGCGGCCAGCGGGTTCTGGTAGCCTACGTGGGCCGCCGAGGCCCCCGTCCGCCAGGCCCACGCGCCCGCCCCCCGCTCGATCGAGCCGCCCCACGCGTACGTCCATCCCAGAAGCCCGTGCGGCTCGGTCCGGAAATGCTTCTCCCGGAGCGCGTACCGGAGCGCGTCCCCCATCCGCACGGCCCGCGCCAGAGGAAGCACGCGCGCGGGATCCCGCCCCTGCTCCCGCACGGCGCGCGCCGCCTCGAAGGCGGCCTGGACCGCCCGCGCGTCGGCGTCCGGAGCGCACACGTAGCGCCACTGACGGGCGTAGGACGGCTCGCGGATGAAAAGATCGAGATACCCGTTCGGCCCGCCGCTTCCGAAGTCCTCCCACGACGGGTGCGGAATCGTCTCCCAGACCGACTCGTGCGGCCCCCGCTGGAAGGTGTTGAGAAACCCCGCCCGGCGCGCCCGGTCGCCCCTCCGGCCGAAACCGTACCAGTTGTCCGCATCGACCAGCCAGTGCATTCCGTGGAGATCCGCCGTGCCGTACGCGCGCCGCAGCTCCTCCGCCAGATCGTCCCGGCCCGCGGGCGCCGACGGATCGAGCGCCACGGGATACTCCTCCGGACGGTCCCGCTCCGGCGCGGGCACCGAAGGACGCGCGGGATCGTAGGCCGCGTTCGTCGGCTGGTCGTCCGGGCCGGGAATGAGAAACTCCTCCATGCGGGCCCAGGCGCGGTTGAAGGGCGCCCAGTCGCCCGTGATCCGGCCGTACGCGGCCTCCAGCCACAGCCAGTAACTCAAGGTCTCGCTCGTCGTCAGATGCCCGTAGTCCGGAGCGTCCACGAGAAGGGTTTCGACCGCGTGATAAGGCAGCCCGTCCGGACTGAAGTAGCCGTTGGCCGGATCGTGAAGCGCCTGCCGGAGCTCGAGGAACCGCTTCTCGTAAAGCTCGCGGAGGGACAGCACGACGGGGGGGGTCTCCGTGGAGGCCACGGCGCGTCGCCCCGCGGTCACTTCGACCGCCGCGCCGGTCCGGGCCCCCTGGACCTGCACGCGTCCTTCCCGGACGTCCACGCGGGTGCGTCCCGGCTCCACCGACACGGCGAACCGCGTCCCGATCACCCGGACTTCCGCGTGCGGTGTGGCGACCGCCATCGGACGACCGGGCGTCTGCGGGGCGACCTCCGCCTCCAGGGCCCCCCGCCGGAGAACGCAACGCTTCGCCTCCCCGAGCGCGAGTTCCGCGTCCTCCGAGAGCGCCAGCCGGGTCGGCTCCCCCTTCCAGATCACCGTCCCGCCGCCGCGGACGACGTCGCCCGGCCAAAGCGGGGTTCCCGCGCGCGCCGCCGCGGGCGCCTCTCCGGGACGCTCCAGAAGCGCCCCCTCGCGGGCCTCGGCCAGGACCATCTCCGAAACCGGCTCCGTCGCGCG
>DATLZA010000148.1 GCA_035574235.1 Planctomycetota bacterium
ATCTGGACCTGCGCCGGCGGGAGGAAGCGGCGCCGCCCCCCGTGGCCACAGCTCCGGAGAGCAGGCCCGCCCCGTCCACCGCTCCGGCGCCTCCCGTTTCTTCGAATCCCGAGCCGAAACCCGCGCCTCCGCGGCCTGAAGCCTCGGCGAAAACGGGTGAAGCCCCGGCGCCACCGCCGCCCGCGCCCCGCCCCGAGACGCCCGCTCCCAAGCCGCCGGCCGGGAACGTTCCGGCCCCGGCGCCCTCTCCGGCCCCCCGTCCGACGCCCCCCGAACCCGCGCCCGCGCCGGACCCCTTCCTCCTGGGCCGCATCGCCAACCCCTGGGAGCGCGAACCCGCCGGAAGCTGGTACCGCGTGCGCCGCGTGAAGAACGGCCAGACCGTCTACACGGACGTCGGCCTGAAGTCCAAGACCCCCGCGTCGTACGTCCTGGTGACGCAGGTCCGCACCGCCGAAGGCGCCGAACCGGTCCGCGAGGAGCAGGTCGAGGTCGCTCCCTATCTCGTCAAGGGCGAGGAGACGCTGGAGATCGAAGGCCGAAAGTTCCTCTGCGAGATCCAGGAAAGCAAGGAGGGCGAGGCGATCGTCCGTTCCTGGGTGCTCGTCGAAGGCATCCACGCCGGGGCGGTCCTCAAGCGCGTGGGACCGGAGGGAACGCTCACGGCCCGCCGGGTCTGGGAGCACGCCCTTCGGATCCAGCGCCGGACGTTCGACTGCCTGGTCATCGAAGCCGAACGCGAGACGCCTCAGGGAATCCGGCCCGTGAAGACCTGGTACTGCGCGGCCGTGCCGCTCCGGAAGCTCCGCGAGGAAACACCGGAGGAATCGATGGCCGTCGTGGACCTGGGAGACGACTGGTCGCGCCGCCCGCCTCCGGCCCGCTGACGCCCCCGGTCACTCGGCCAGTTCCAGCACGATCGATTTCATCGTGGGCGCCGACGCGCACGTGATCGTGAACTTCTCCTGGGGCTTGCGGGCCACCAGGACCTGCTCGCGAGCCCGACCGTCTTCCTCCCACCGGTAGGTGATTTTCACGGGGCGGAACCCCCCGAAGGGCTCGCGGTAGTCCGCGTCGATCCGGAATCCGAAGATGCCCGTGGCGTTCCGGCTCGTGCCGGCGAAACGCACGAGCGCTTCGCGGGCGGCGCGGGGAACGTCCTCGAACGTCACGTACTTCGAGAAGCCCGCCACGCCGCCGGGCGCCCGATCGACGGTCGTCCAGGTCTTTCCGGCGTCGAACGAAACCTGATAATCCAGGCCGTCCCGGGGGTCCCGCGCCCGGTAGTGCGCGCCGAAGCGCAGCCGCACGAGATCGCCCGGAACGGACACGGGGAAGGTGATGTGGCCCCGGCCCCCTTCGATGAAGAGATTCTCCCCCATGCCCTGAATCTCCGGCCGGAAGTCGGTATAGACGAGCTGCTTGCCCCGGTTCCGAAGGTGCACGGAGCCCTCCACCGTCACCGTTCCTTCCGGCGGTCCGGCCGTGAAGGAGAGGGTGTTGGTCCCCTGGACGAGCGCGGGCAGCGGTCTCTGGGAATGCTGGATATCGTGCGCGATCCTGAGGGTCTCGAGCCCCGCGCCCGGCCCCCGCAGCTCCAGGCGCAGGCGGTAATCGTAGCGCCGGAAACAGTAAGGCCCCAGGTCCACCTCCATCGCTCCCGAGCCCCGGGCGATCTCCTTCCAGTCCAGTCCGTGATTGTCGGAGAACGAGACGGCGACTTCTCCGGAAGCGCGCAGCGACAGCTTTCCCCCGAGATACACGTAGCTCGAAGGCATGCGGACGACCAGAGCGCCCGGCCGGGACGGATCCTTCACGGCCGCCCGGTCTTCCCGGAGATTCTCGACGGAAAGCGCCCCCGTGCGATACAGGGGGGAGCGGACCGGCATCTCATACTCGTGCAGGCCGTTGCCCACGCGGCCCGGGGCCACGTCGCCGTACTTGGGCGTGTAGACGAGCGACTCCTGCCCCGTCTTCATGGCCATGCACCCCGGCGGCCCGTGTTCCTTCATGTTGACGTGCAGCCCCTTGTGGAACCAGTTCCGGGTCAGCCGCTCTCCCGGCCGGAGCTGAATGTTCACGCGGTAGCCCTGCGAGTAGCCGTATTCGTAGAGAAACGCCTTTCCGTCGGCCCCGCCGCCGCGGCCGTCGTATTCCTGCATCGTGGCGTACCAGCCGTGCGTCCGGGCGGGCCACCAGCCCGTCTCGTCCATCGTCGGCGCCCGCTTGAGAATCTCCGGACCCTGGCGCCATCCCTGCCAGCCGCCCTGGCGGTGAAATTCGACGATCTTGTCGGGGTTCCCCTTGAGGCCGGGATTCTTCTCGTACCACGCGGAGACGCCGGCGATGATCTCCTCCACGGAGGCGATTTTCCCGTCCGGCTTCGGAAAGTAATTGATGAGCGAGGCGTCCAGAAGATGCCAGGCGCCGTCCCAGAAGACCTCCGACACGCTGTGCTGGTTAATCCCCCAGCCGCGGGCCTGGAGCCCCACCGAGCGCGCCAGCGTGGCCACATGCGCCGAGGCCATGCTGCAAAACCCGTATCCGTACACGTTGAACATCTTGATCGCGTCGCAAACGACGTCCTCGTTCGCCAGGTATTCCACGGGCGGGGCGTCCTGGTGCTGGAACGAGGCGACCGTCCGCCAGCAGGCGAGCGCCTTCTCCTCGTCGGTCATTCCGTCCCGGAGGAAAGACTTCCTCCAGGCTTCCAGGCTCGACACGTCGGCCACCTTGTCGGAGACGACCTTGACCTGGCAGACGACCCCCACCGTCTCGGCGGTTCCCGGGGCCGGCGGGGAGGACTGAGCCGCGGCCGTCACGGCTCCCGTCAGAAGCACGAGTGCCGCTCGAAGGACGTTCATGGGATGCGCCTCCCTTATTTATAGCCGTTCGGAGGATTCTTAAGGCAGGTGCCCGCCGGAAGCGCACGGCGGCGCGCCAATCGGAAGCACTTACCCTTCTTCGACGAGGTCCGTTCCCTCGAAGGCCCGGATGCCCCGGCGGATCTCCTCCGGAACGCGCACGGGCCTCCAGGTGGCCGGGTCGATCATGACGTGGACGCTGCGGCCCTCGGCCACCGTGCGCCCCTCCGGCCGGTGCGCCACGCGAAATTCGAACGTGAGCGAGGTGTTGCCGATCCGGCTCACGCGGCTCTGAACCGCCAGCACGTCGTCGAAGCGGGCGGGGGAGCGGAACTCCGCGGAGGCGTGCACGATGAGGTTGGCTCCCCGGCCCGTCCCGAACGCCTCGACGAGGTGGAGGTTCCGGAGATAATCCATCCGAGCCACGTCGAAGTAGGTGAAGAAGTAGCCGTGGAAGACGATGCCCATGGCGTCGGTTTCGGGCAGGCGGACGCGGATCTCGGTCGAGAACTTGTAGCTCATAGCGGCAGCGCCACGCCCTCGCGCCGGGGATCGGCCACGCCCACGATCGTCCCGTCGTCGAGAATCTCCACGCCGTGAACGCCGCCGAAGAAGAGATCCTGCCGGCGGCGCTCGGAAACCGGCTGGTCGAGCTCCCGTCGGGCGCGCGCGCGGATTTCCTCCGGAATGTCGCCCTCGAAGAAGAAACGGTTGTCCTCCCAGTGGACCCGCCCGGCAGCCACGGCGCGCTCCAGATCCATGCCCTGGAAAAGCACGTTGCCGATCACCTGCGCCAGCGCCGGGAAGATGCGCAGACTCCCCGGCGTGCCGAGCGCCAGCCGGGGCCGTCCCTGCCGGAAGACGATCGTGGGAGCCATGTTGGCCACCGACCGCTTCCCCGCGGCGATGGAATTCGGATGCCCCGGAAAACGCTCCATGTCCGACAGATCGTCGTTGAGAAGCACGCCGTATCCCTGGGCGATCACGCCGCTGCCGAAGAAGTGCCCGATCGTCTGGCTCATGGAGACGACGGTGCCCTCGGAATCCACGACGACGAAATGGCTCGTCCCGCCCCCGCCCGGGGGGCCCTGCGGACCTTCGGAAAGCTTCGTGAGATCGACCGGCATGAGGTCCGGGTCGCCGACGACGGGATCGAGCTCCCGGAAGATCGTGCGCAGCAGGCGCGCCAGGGCGACCGGATCCGGGTCATACCGCAGAAGCGTCTGGAGGATTCCGGCGCCCCCGCGGGACGGCGGCGGCGTCGTGGCCACCCGGTGACCGGCGACGTCCGCCGAGAGAGGAGGCCGGATCTTGACCTCGTACCGCGCCAGGTCGTCGCGCCCCCACACGGGGCCCGTGGCGTTGACCGCGCGCGCCATGGCCAGGCCGACTTCGCCCGTATAGCAGGCTTCGAAACCGCGGTCGGCCACGATCCGGAGCGTCCGGGCCAGGTCCTTCTGAACGAGCCGTTCGCCCGGCTTGAAACGCACGCCGTTGTTGTAGAAGATGCGCGCGCACTCGGGGGTGCTGCGCACGGTGCTCTCGAAGAGGGCCGAACAATAGACGTAGACCTCGCCCACCTCGAAGCCGTCGGCCGCCAGAGCGATGGCGCGGCGCGCGAGCCTCGAAAGCGGCATCTTGCGCCCGAATTTCTTGAGCGCCGTGTCCAGAAGGCGCGCCAGGCCGGGCACCGCGACCGAGAGCGGCCCGATCTTGGGCACCCAGGGAAGCATGACCCCGCGGGGATAGACGTACTCCTCCGTCAGAAGCGAAGAGACCTTCGCGCGGCCGTCGAGAACCTCCGTCTTCCCGATCGAGCCGCTCGGGGAAACGATCATGAAGCCCCCGCCTCCGAGCCCCGAGGCGAACGGCTCCACCACCCCCAGCGCGAGCGAAACCGCCACCGCCGCCTCGACGGCGTTGCCCCCTTCGGCCAGAATCTCGCGCCCCGCCTCCGCCGCCAGCGGATGGGCGGCCACGACCATGCCCTTCTGAGAACGCGCGACCTTCATCGCGCGCCCAGCATATCATGAGCGTCCCGATTGGCAAGCGCCCGCTTTCCTCCGGTTCCGAGCGGGCTCCTTGCCAAACTCCCGTCATGGACTAGAATTGAAATAGCCGTTTCGGAGGAGAACCCGGGGACCGCGGAAGGGGAAAACCCCCTCCGGGCGATCCGCGTTCCGGACGGGAAGGAGAGAGGGACATGGGGGAAACCGCCGCTTCTTCGACGCTCGCTTCGATCCGTCTCCTGGCCGATGACGATCTTCTGCACCTCCTGGCCACGGAGGAGGACCGCCTGCCCCGCTCCGTCGCCGAGGAGATCCTGCGCCGCGGCGAGGATCTGACCGACGCCCTGGCGCGCCTCTGCACCGACCCGGACCTCTGGGGGACGGAGGGTCCGGGCGCGTGGGCGCCGGTCCATGCCGCGATCCTCCTGGGGGCGCGGCCCACGTCGCGGGCGCTCCCGGCGCTCCTGGCGGCGCTCCGCGAGGCGGCCCGCCGCCGCATCGCCTGGCTGCTGGAGGCGCTGCCCTGCGCGTTCGGGGAGCTGGGCCGGCCCGGCGTCGTCCCCCTCAAAGTCCGTGCCCTGGATCGAACGACGTCCGACCTCGAGCGCGACCTGGCCCTGCGGGCCCTGGCCGCCGTCGCCGCCCGCACGCCCATCGAACAGGGCGAGATCCTCGACTTCTTCCGGTCGCTGACCGAAGACGAAGAGGAGACCGACGGCGTCCGTTCCCGCGCCGCCGCCGAGCTCCTGCGCTTCCGGAGACCGGGCGACCGGACGGTCCTCCTGGCCGCCGCCTACCGGCAGGCGTGGGCCGAAGGGCCGGCGCTCCTGACTCCTCAGGACGTCGAGTCCGCCTACCGATCCCCGGCGCCCGATCTCGAGACCTACCGGCGCGATCTTCTGGACGTCTACCGGCCCGAAACCGTAGAGACGCGCCTCCGCCGGCGGCGCGAGGAGGCCGAGGACGCCCGATGGGCCGCCGGCGCCCGCGCCGGGGCGGCGTGGGTCGAGGAGCTGCGCGGACGCCTCCTGCGGCGCTACGAGGAGACGCTCTCCGGACTGGACGACGAGGCGCGCGGCGACGCCGTCTGGGTCGCCGAGTCGATGACCGAATACCTGGTCCGTCACGAAGGCCGCGCCCCGTGGCGCTGGACGGCGGAGACGGCTTATGCGTATCTCATGGACGTGCTGGCCCGCCGTCTGGCGTTGGACGCTCCCGGCCGCGCCGCCGCGGTCCCGGACAGTCTCCTGCGCTTCGCCCGCTTCTGCCGCGACGACGGACGCCTGGCCGACGACGCGCTGGCGGCGGTGGAGCGCACCGTCGAGGACGAGCGCGAGGGATACCTCCAGGCGATCGCCCGCCCCGCCGCCCGGCGCGCGGCGCGCGAAACGCTGCGCCGCCTCTTGGCCGAGGGCGTCGACCCGGCCGATCCCCGGGCCGCCGAGGCCTGGCTGGAAGGCGCGCAGCACTAGCGGTTCCGGGGCCGGCCCTTGTATAATGGGCCCCCGTTGAAGACCCTCCGCCGACGTGCGGTCCTGAGTCTCGCGGCGTCGCTGCTGCTCTCGGCGGCCGCGCCTCCGATCGGCGCCCAGGAAACGGAGCTCCGCCTCCCGGTCGAGGAAACCGTTCTCGACAACGGTCTGCGGGTGCTCGTCGTCCGGCGCGCCGAATCGCCCCGCGTCTTCTGCTCCCTCTGGTGGCGCGTGGGATCCGTCCACGAACGCCCCGGGCTGACCGGCCTGTCCCACTTCTTCGAGCACATGATGTTCATGGGAACGGACGTCATCGGCACGACCGACGCCCGCCGCGACGCGGAGATCAACGCCCGCATCGAGGACGTCATGAACCGCGTGCGGCAGATCGACCTGGCCCGGCTCGAGGCGTCCCGCCGCGGCGATCCGCCCGATCCGGCGCTGGAGAACCGCCGGGCGGAGCTTCTCAAGGACTACGACGCCCTCGTCGAGGAGCAGAAGAAGATCTCCATTCCCGAACACCTGGCCAAGATTTTCCAGGCTCAGGGCGGCACCGGGCTGAACGCCACGACCTCCTACGACCGCACGAACTACTTCGTCGAGCTTCCGGCCAACAAGGTGGAACTGTTCTGCTGGCTGGAAAGCGACCGGTTCCTCAAGCCCGTCTTCCGGAGCTTCTATCCCGAGCGGGAGGTGGTCAAGGAGGAGCGCCGGATGCGGACCGAATCCACCCCCACGGGGCTCGTTCAGGAAGCCTACTGGGCGCTCTTCTGGCAGGCGCACCCCTACGGATGGCCCGTCATCGGCTGGATGAGCGACATCGAGCAGTACACCGCGGCCGACGCGCGCCGCTATTACGAGACGCACTATTCGCCCGAGAACGCGACGGCCATTTTCGTCGGAGATCTCGATCCGGCGGAGGTCCGGGAGCTCTGCCGGCGGTATTTCGGGAGGCTGCGCCGGTTCCCGGGCGGGCGCCCCCCCGTGGTGACCCAGGAACCCGAGCAGAACGGCGAGCGGCGGCTGCACGCCGAGGCGGACGCCCCCGGCGAGGTCGCGGTCCGCTGGCACGGCCCTTCGGGGGTCCACCGGGATTCCGCCGCCCTGGACCTCCTCATGGCGATCTTCGCGGGCCGCTCCGGAAGGCTGTACCGGCCCCTCGTCGAGGAGAAGGCGCTCGCCGTGGACGTCGAGAGCTGGTACTGGTCGCTCCGGTACGGCGGCGTGATCCACGTGGGGCTGACCCTGCGCGAAGGCGCCGACCCGGCGGCCGCGGAGCGCGCGCTTCTGGACCTCGTGGAGGACGTCCGAAAAAACGGCGTCACGGAGCGCGAGCTTCAGAAGGCCCGCAACCGCCAGACGGCCGACCTCGTGCGGCAGCTGAAGACCTACTCCGGCATCGCCCAGCAGCTCGGCTACTTCGAGACGATCGGAACGTGGCGGGACTTCGACGCGTACGTTCGCAACCTTCAATCGGCCACGGCGGCGGACCTCAAGCGTTGCGCGGAGCAGTATCTGCGTCCCGCCGGACGCAACGTGCTCGTCCTGCGCCGGAAGGGGGCCCGATGAGAGCGCTTGCGCGGGCGGCGCTTCTTCTGGCGGCCTGCGGCCCGGCCGCGGGGCAGGAAATCCCGGACCACCCCGATCGCCTGGTCTTCAAGCCGCTGCGTTTCGAAGTCCCCGACCCCGCCTCCATGCGGGTGGAACTCCCCGGCGGGACCGTCGGGTACTTCATCGAAGACTTTTCGCTGCCGGTCGTGGATCTGCGCGTGTACTTCCCGGGGGGTTCGTTCCATGAGCCGCGCGGGAAGGAGGGCCTGGCCGACCTCACCGCCGGGCTTCTGCGCACGGGCGGCACCGAAAGCCGCTCTCCGGAGGCGCTCGACGAGGAACTCGATTTCCTGGCGGCCGACCTCGAGATCGAGATCGCCGACGTCTACGGATCGGTCTCGCTTTCGATTCTCGCGAAGGACCTGGATCGGGGCCTGGAGATCCTTTTCGACATCCTGCGCCGCCCGGCCTTCCGGGCGGACAAGCTCCAGGTGCTCAAAGCCCAGGCGCTCGACGCCCTGCGGGCCCGGAACGACTCGACGGCCGCCATCGAAACGCGGGAGTTGAACCTCCTCGTCTACGGCCCGGAGCATCCGATCAACCGGCTGGAGACGAAGGCGTCGATCGAGGCGATCACGCGCGAGGACGTGGCGGCGTTCCACCGCCAGCTGGCGCATCCTTCCCGCTTCGTGGTGGCGGCGGCCGGAGCGTTCCGGAAGGACGCCTTCGCCGCCGCGTTCGCGCGGGCGACGCGCGACTGGCCCTGGGAGGCCGCGCCTCTTTCCTCCGTGCCGCCCCCGGCTCATGCGCCGACGCCGGGCGTCTATCGCTTCCACAAGGAGGGACGCCACATCACCCAGGGACGGGTGACGGCCGCCCACCTCGGGGTGGACGTGCATCATCCGGATGTTCAGGCCATCCGGGTGATGAGCTACATCCTGGGCGCCGGCGGTTTCAGCTCGCGCCTCATGCAGCGCGTCCGCACTCAGGAAGGGCTCGCCTACGACGTGGGGTCCGACTTCCGCCCCGGCTTCACGTACCCCCTGCCCTTCCGAATCTCGTTTCAGTCGAAGAACGAATCGGTCGCCGTGGCGGCCAAGCTCTGCCTGGCGGAAGTCACCCGACTGCGCGAGGAAGGCGTCTCCGAGAAGGAGCTGGCGGACGCGGTCCGGTTCTACCTGGACGCCTTCCCGGGACTGTTTTTCGCCACCCGCTTCAGGACCGTCACGACCTACGCGCAGGCGGAGCTCCTGAAATTCCCGAAGGACTACTACGCCACGTACCGCGAGAAGATCGCGCGACTCACGACCGAAGACGTCCGCCGCGCCGCCCGCGAGCACCTCCGCCCGGAACGTTTCGTGTGGGTCGTCGTAGGGAATGTTCCGGCCATCGAGCGGGGGGATCCTTCGCGGCCGGCCGCGCTGTCGGACCTGGGGCCGGTCTTCGACGTGCCCCTTCCGGATCCCCTCACCCTGGAGCGACCGAAATGAAAGGCGAGCCTTCCCCGGGCAAGCTCTCGGGCGTCACCGGCCGGAGCGTCTCCGGCGACTACCACAAGGGCATGGACGCAGGGGCCCTGGCCCTGTCCATCGCCAACCACCTCAAGTACACCCTGGCCAAGGATCCCGAAGCGGCCACGCTCTACGACCAGTACTGGAGCACCGCCTGCGCCATCCGGGACCGGCTCGTGGACCGCTGGCTGGCCACCCAGCGCACGTACGCCCGGCGGGACACCAAGCGCGCGTACTACCTCTCCATGGAGTACCTGCCGGGCCGCATGCTCCGCAACAACGTGATCAACCTGGGCCTGGCCGAGGAATTCCAGGTGGCCATGCGCGAGCTGGGATTCTCGGCCGCCGAGATTTTCGAAGTCGAGCCGGACATGGGTCTCGGAAACGGGGGTCTGGGACGGCTGGCCTCGTGCCTGATGGACTCCTGGGCCACGCTTCAGATCCCCGCCACGGGCTACGGCCTGCGCTACGAGTTCGGCATGTTCCGCCAGACCCTGCGGGACGGGCAGCAGGTCGAGGAACCGGACTACTGGCTGCGGCTGGGAAGCCCCTGGGAGCTGGCCCGGCCCGAGCGCACCTGCCCGATCAAGCTCTACGGGAACGTCGTCTGGGGCGCGTTCCCCGACGGCCGCCCCCGGCGCGAGTGGGTCAATACGGCCGAGCTCTGGGCCGTCCCCTACGACGTCCCCATCCCGGGATACGGCAACAACACCGTCAACAACCTCCGGCTCTGGGCCGCGCGCGGGACGGACCTCTTCGACCTGGAGTACTTCAACTCGGGCGACTACATCCGCTCGATCGAACGTAACGCGGCCAGCGAAACGATCACCAAGATCCTCTACCCCAACGACAAGAATTACAGCGGCCAGGAGCTGCGCCTCAAACAGGAATACTTCCTCGTCAGCGCCTCGCTCCAGGACATCGTGCGCCGCTTCCGCCGCTCCCACGCGGACTTCTCCGCGCTCGCCGACAAGGTCGCCGTCCAGATCAACGACACCCACCCCGCCCTCGCCGTGGCCGAGCTCATGCGGATCCTCGTGGACATCGAAGGCATCGAGTGGGAACCCGCCTGGGAGACCACCCGTCGGGTCCTGGCCTATACGAACCACACCCTGATGCCGGAAGCGCTCGAGAAGTGGCCGGTGGAGATGTTCGGCCGCGTCCTGCCCCGCCACCTGGAAATCGTCTACGAGATCAACCACCGGTTTCTCCAGGAGGTCACCCGCCGCTTCCCCGGAAACATCGACCGGATGCGCCGCATGTCCGTCATCGAGGAAGGCCCCCAAAAGTACGTCCGGATGGCCCACCTGGCGGTCGTCGGAAGCCACTCGGTCAACGGCGTCTCCGAACTCCACACGCGGCTCCTGCGCACCCGTCTTTTCGCCGACTTCGCGGAGCTCTATCCCGACCGCTTCAACGCCAAGACCAACGGCATCACCCCCCGCCGATGGCTCCTCTCGTGCAACCCCGCCCTGTCGTCGCTCATCGCCGGAAGAATCGGCACCCGCTGGGTCACCGATCTGGAGGAGCTCCGGGGCCTGACGCCCCTGGCGGACGACCCGGACTTCCGGCGGCAGTGGCGTCAGGTCAAGCGGCAGAACAAGGAGCGCCTCCTCGCCCACATCGCCCGCCTGACCGGCGTCCGGCCTCCCCCGGAAGCGATGATGGACGTCCAGGTCAAGCGCATCCACGAGTACAAGCGCCAGCTCCTGAACATCCTGCGCGGGATCGATCTCTACCGGCGAATGCTGGAGCCCGGCGGGGAGGCCCTCCCCCCGCGCGTTCTCGTTTTCGCCGGCAAGGCCGCCCCCGGCTACGAGATGGCCAAGCTCATCATCCGGCTGATCACCTCGGTCGCCGCCGTCATCAACCGCGATCCGCGCCTCGACGGCCGCCTCCACGTCTTCTTCCTCGAGAACTACGGCGTCTCCCTGGCCGAGCTGGTCATCCCCGCCGCGGATCTCTCCGAGCAGATCTCCACGGCCGGCATGGAAGCCTCCGGCACCGGCAACATGAAGCTCGCCCTCAACGGCGCTCTGACGATCGGCACCCTGGACGGCGCCAACATCGAAATCCGCGACGAAGTGGGTCCCGAGAACATCTTCATCTTCGGACTCACCGCCGACGAGGCCGCCTCCGTCCGCGCTTCCGGCTACGAGCCCATGCGCGAGATCGAGAACTGCCCCCGCCTCGCCGCGGTCCTCCGGATGATCGCCGACGGCGCCTTCAGCGACGGCGATCGCGACCGCTTCCGGCCGATCCTCGAGTCCCTCTCGCGGCACGACCCCTTCCTCGTGTGCAAGGACTTCGCCGCCTACCTCGCCGGCCAGGAACGCGTGGACCAGGCCTGGAGGGACCCCGAGCGCTGGACCCGCATGTCGATCCTCAACGCCGCCGGCATGGGAAAGTTCTCCAGCGACCGCACCGCTCTGGCCTACGCCCGCGAGATCTGGAACGTCGAGCCCGTGCCCATCGTGATCGAGTAGGTTCCCGGCGCCTCCGGGGGCGGATATAATCCCATCGATGGCCGCGATCCTGACGGCGATCCTGGCGCTCGCGCAGCAGGATCAAACCGCCACGAGGGCGGAGAAAGCCGACTACCTCGTCGCCGTCGCGAAGTGCCGCGAGGGCGAAGCGCTCCTGGAATCCGACCCCCGGGCGGCCGTCGAGAAGTTCGACGAGGTCATCGACAATCCGCGCGTCGCCCGGAAGATCGAGTCCCGCCTGCGGATCGAAGAGCGTAGCGGCGAGTACACCGCGTGGTACCTCTTCCTCCCCTACCAGTACCGGGGACGCGCGCGCCTCACCCTGGCCCGCACGGCGCCGCGGGAACAGGCGGAGCGCCTGCTGGCCGCGGCCGCGGCCGACTTCGAAGAATCCGTCAAGCGCGGCGTGCGGTCGAGCGAGGCCTATCTCAAGACCGCGCGGGCGGAGCTCGAACGCCTCAAGGCGGCGGCCGCCGCGCCCGCCGAGCCCCCCAAGGATCCCGAGGCCGATTTCCGCGTCGAGTGGCGGGACCTTCTCTCCCGGCGCCGCTATCGCGAGGCCCTCGAACGCCTCGAGCGCGCCGCCGACTTCCTCCCGGAGGCGCGCCGCCGCGCATACCGGGCGGAGGCCGAAGCGGAGGGCCGCCGCCATCTCGACGACCTGCTCCACCGCTACGCGGCCAGCCTGGCCGCCGCCACTCCCGAATCGCTGGCGCGCCTGTCCGCCGCGGAAATGGACAGGCTCTTCCCCCTCCCCTCGCCGGAAGAGACGGCCGTGAAGCTCGACGCGCTGGCCTGGGCCGCCGCCTTCCGCGCGACGCTCGAGAAGCTCCGCCTCCGCGAGGAGGCGCTCGAGGACGTCCTCCGCGCCGCGGCCGCCGCCGGGCCGCTCGAAGAGGCGGACGGACGTCCCTGGTTCCGCGGCGCGGCGGAGCTGGCCTGGAGAATCCTGGAGCCCCGCGTCCGCGCCGCCGCGGAGGGCGCGCGCCTCGCCCCGGCCGCCGAACGCGACCGCCTCAAGAAAGAGGCCGTCGCCCTCAAGCAGCGCTGGGACGCCCTCGTCGCCGCCGCCTCCCCCGCCCTCCGCGCCCGCCTGCCGTGGGTCGCGGAGCGCGCCCGCGCCCTGGACGAGATCCTCTCCCGATTCCCCATCGATCTTGAGGACATCGAGAAGGCCGCCCCCGGCCTGGAGCGTTCTTTCGAAAGCGACCGCCCCGACGCGGAACTCGAGAAGATCGAAAAGGATCTCCGGCGGATCCACGCGGAACACAGCCCCCGACTGTCCCTCGAATCCCGCCGCACGCTTCTGACCTGCCTGCTGGAGGCCGCCCTCCTGCGGGATCTCCTGCGGGGCGCTTCGCCGGAACGGATCGCCGCGCGGGAGGATCTGCGCGCCTTCGGCAAGGAACTGCGCGAGCTCGGCGGGCCCGCCGACGCCGGGCGGTTCGGAACGAAAGTCGCCCGTCTCCTCGAGACGCTCGCGCGGTAGTCCGGCGCCTTCAGGGTCCAACGAGGCGCACGGCGCCCGGGCGACCCACGAGCGTATACGTCTTCCCGTGCGCCGCGCCCTTGACGGCCACCGTCTCGCGGCCCGAGGCGTGCGCGAGGTCCACCTCGTAGTCGTCCACCTCGAGTTCGACGACGTAGGGCGCTTCGGGATCGCCGGGGAAGGAGACGGGTTTCCCGCCCCGCCGCAGTTCCTCGACGCGCGCCCCGCGGACGTACACGCGCAGGAGGAACGTGCCGCGGTACGACGCCATCGCCGCCGCCCGCGCGCCGAGCGCCTCCGCTTCCGAAGCCACCCCGGCGAGCTCGGGCACCTCCCGGACGGCGCCGCGGACCGCTTCGCACCACCGCGCGGCCCGGGCCGCTTCTTCCCGCCGATCGGGCCATTCCGAGCGGGGTCGGGCGGCCCAGCGATCCACGTCGCGCCGGACGTCTTCGATCTGGCCTCGGAACCAGTCCTTGACTTCCTCCGTTTCGACCGCGGGCAGGTCCCTGAGGCCGCGCAGCCGCGCGGCGGCGCGGGAGGCCGCCTCGGCGTCCTCCGGACGGAACGCGGTGTAGACCAGGGCGCGGCGGTCTTCCAGCCATCCCTTGCGCCAGCGCGTCACGGCCGCCAGGGGGTCCTCGCGCGGAGCGGAGGACGTCGCGGCCACGGCGGGCCTCCCCGCCTCCCGGATCCGCGGGCGCGCCGCGAGGCGCCAGACCATCGCCGCCGCGCCCAGAAGGACCGCCGTTCCCGCCAGCAGGATTCCCAGGCGCACGCCGCGAGGGGGCGGCGCGGGGGCCTCGACCGGTCGGCTGTCCAGGAACCGCTGGAGGTCCTCCGCCAAGGCGCCGGCCGAGGGGTAGCGGTCTTCCTTCTTCGGGGCCATGGCCTTCCGAAGGATCGCCTCCAGGGTCTCCGGAAGGTCGGGCCGCACGGAGCGGGGGGGCGGGGGCGACTCGGTCGAGACCTTCATGAGAACTTCCATCACGCTGCGCCCCTCGAAGGGAGGCTTGCGGCAAAGCACCGCGTAGAGCGTGGCGCCGAGGGAGTACACGTCGCTGCGCGCGTCGATCTCCTCGAGATGTCCCTGGGCCTGTTCGGGGGCCATGAACGCCGGGGTGCCCATGATGGCCCCGGACACGGAAAGCGAACTTTCCATCTCCAGCGCCTTGGCCAGACCGAAATCCATGACGTACGGCCAGCCGTCGGCGTTGAGCATGATGTTCTGCGGCTTGAGGTCCCGGTGGACGACGCCGGCGCGGTGAGCGGCATCGACGCCGCGGGCCACCTTCACGAAAATCTCCACCGTCTCGCGGATCGGAAGCGGCGGAGCGGCGGCCAGGGTCTGCCCGTCGATGTATTCCATGGCCAGGTAAGGACGCGGCGCCTGGCCGGGAGCGGTGGGCGGGGCTTCGCCGACCTCGTAGATGGGGGCGATGTTCGGATGGCGCAGCCGGGCGGCGAGCTTCGCTTCCCGCTGGAAGCGCGCCACGTCCTCCTCATCGGTGGCGGTGAGAAACTTGATGGCGACCCAGCGGGTCAGCTTCAGGTCCCACGCCTTCCAGACGGTGCCCATGCCGCCCTTGCCGATCTGGCGGACGAGAATGTACTGGTGGAGGCGCCGCGAAGGGTCCTGGGCATGGGCCGCGGCTTCCTCGGGAATTTCGTCCAGACGCGAGCGGGAGGAGGCCGGCCGCGTGGGCCCCGCGGCGCACCCCGAATGTCCTTCCCCCGCATAGCGTTCGCCGCAGGAGGGACAGCGCCGGGTGGTGGCGTCCAGACCCAGGGGGTCGCCGCTCTCCGACGACGCGGACGGGAAGTCAGGCATAAACCTGATTCATTATACCGTGGCCGAAGGGGGTCGCCAGCGGCGGGCGGATATAATGGGGGGCATGGAAGCGCTGGGGGGATGCCGCATCCTGGGCGAGCTGGGCCGCGGCGCGATGGGAACGGTCTACAAGGCCGAGCGGGGCGGCACGATTGTGGCGCTCAAGGTGCTGGCCGATCGGTGGGCCGGGGATCCCGCATTTGCCGACCGGTTCGTGCACGAAGGGCTCATCATGGCGCGGCTGTCGCATCCCGCGATCGTGCGGGTGCTCGACGTCGGACGCGACCTCGGAAAGTTTTACCTGGTCCTGGAGTACGTGGAGGGGCCTCCGTTCGCGCGCGCCATCCGCCGCCGGGCGTTCACGCCCCGCCAGAGCGCGCGGATCGTGGCGGCGGTCGCGCGGGGGCTGGACCACGCGCACGCCCACGGAATCGTGCACGGCGACGTGACGCCCTCGAACATCCTGCTCAAAGGGGACGGCTCGCCGAAGCTGACGGACTTCGGAATGGCGCGGCGGCCGGGGGGACCGTCCGGCGAGGCGGGCCGGACGGCCGGGACGCCCGTCTACATGAGCCCGGAACAGGCCGCGGGACTTCATGACGTGATCGACGCCCGCACGGACGTCTATTCCTTAGGGGCGGTGCTGTACGAGGCCGTCACGGGCCGGGCCCCGTTCGCCGGCCGGTCCACGATCGAGATCCTCGAGAAAGTGCTGCGGGAGGCTCCGCCGCGGCCCTCGGAGGCGGAGCCGGAGCTCGAGGCGATCGTCCTGAAGGCGATGGAGAAAGACCCGGCGCGCCGCTGGGCCTCGGCGAAGGAGCTGGCCGAGGCGCTGGAGGGCTGGGCGCGGCGGGCGTCGGACTGCTTTTCGATGCTTTCGCCATGAGCCGATTCGTCGCCGTGGAGGGCCCCCTGCGGGGCAAGTCGTTCGAGGTGACGGAGCTCGCCTCCATCGGACGGGGCGAGGCGTGCGCCGTGCGGCTGGAGGGCAGGCACGTCTCCCGGATCCACGCGCGCCTGGAGCGGCGCGGGGACTCCATGGTGATCCGGGACAACGACAGCCGGAACGGAATCTACGTGAACGGGCGGGCGGTGCAGGAGGCGACCCTGGCGCCGGGGGACGAGGTCGAGATCGGCGAGCACGTGCTCGTTTTCGATCCCCCGGGGGAGCCGCCGGCGGAGCCCACGCGGGGAGCCCGGGTTCTGGCGACGTGTACGGATCCGTTCGCGCCGCTCGGGGAGCCCGATCCGCGCCTGGAGCCCCTGCTCCGGCAGGCGGCGGCGATCGTCGCGGCGGACGCGGAGCGGGACGTGGCCAAACGGCTCCTGGAAGCGTGCCTGGCGACGCTTCCGGCGGAGCGCGGATTCGTGATGCTCCAGGAGGCGTCGGGGGCGCTGCGGCCGATGGCGCGGAAGGCGCCGGCGGGGGAGGAGTTTTTCCTCTCGAGCGTCCTTCAGGCGCGGCTGGAGCGGGAGCGGGCGGCGATCCTGGCGCGGGACATCCTGCGCCGCCCTCCGCGGGCGGGTCAGGCGGTGGGGATTCTGGCGGCGCCGCTGGCGACCCCCGGAAGGTTCCACGGCCTTCTCTATCTGGATGCAGCCTTGGCCGCGCCGGAGGAACATCCGCGGTTCACGCGGGCGGATCTTCGCTTCGCCGCGGCGCTCTCGTCCTTTGCGGCGATGCGGGTGGCTCAGCTCGGGCGCCCGAATCCGCTGGACGGGCTCGGTGAAAAGCCGCTCCCGGACCTCCGCGCCGCCTTCGAAAAGGAGTGCGCCGTGGAGGCGCTCCGGCGCCACGGCGGGAATCTCGACGCGGCGGCGAAGTTCCTGGGACTCACGCGGGCGACTTTGGACGAAAAGCTCAAGGTTCTGGGGCTTCTGGAAGCGCCGTCCTCCCCTCCGCCGGCCCGGTGACGGCGGGCCGCGGCTCCCCTAAAAAAAAGAAGGCCGAATCGGGGGAAGTGATTCGGCCTCTGAGGAGAGAGGGTCGTGTGAACCCTTCGACCTGAAGTATCGAACCATCCCGTGACAGAATAGGTCACCGCTCGCCGGGATCAGTCGTTGACCCAGCCGAGGGCGGCGCGGAACTCGGAATCGCGGGCGAAGTCCGCGAATTTCGAGAGGGGGGAAGCCAGATCTTCGCGCCAGCGGCGGCGGGCCGACTCCAGGTCCGCCGCGGCCGCGCGCCGGAGGAACTCCAGGGCGACCGCGCGATCCCCGCGGCCGGCCGCGTCGGCGGCCAGGCTGAACAGAGCGCCGGCGTTCCGGGGATCGAGCGCCACGGCCCGTTCCCAATACGGGCGGGCGGCGTCGGAATCCCCGTGCGCCAGGACAAAGGAGTCCCCCGCCGCGGCCTGGAGCGCCGCGTCGTCGGGAAAACGCCCGGCGCCCTCCACGAGCAGCTCGTGCGCCCGCTCGGGGCGCCCAAGGCGCATGTAGGCGTCCCAGACAGCGCGGTAGAGTTCCGGCGTGGCATGGCCCAGCCCCAGCGCCTGCTCGAAGGCGCGGGCGGCCTCGGCGTATTCCTCCCATCGCATGAGGAGATGCCCGATCGCCTCGTGCGTGGGGCCGTGACGGTCGTCGATCTCGAGGGCGGCGTTCAAGAGTTCGTCCGCCCGGTCGAGTTTCCCCTCGGCCATAAGGGTGCGGGCCAGCGCCACGAGGGCGGCCGGGCGCCGGGACCAGTGAAGGGCCCGTTCGAAATCGTCCCGGGCTTCGCGGAGCCGCCCCTTGCGGGCGCGGGACTCTCCGCGGCGAAGAAGAACCTCCGCGATCTGCGGCCGGATCTCCCCGGCGTCGGGGTATTTCTCGGACAGATGAAGGAGGTCCCGCAGCGCCTCGTCGTACTTGCCGCGATCCAGGGTCTGCGCGATGCGCCGGAGAACCCGGGTCACTTCTCCTTCGCG
Organism: Planctomycetota bacterium; assembly: GCA_035574235.1. Lineage (NCBI taxonomy): Bacteria > Pseudomonadati > Planctomycetota > Planctomycetota bacterium. The sequence goes on from DATLZA010000148.1 coordinate 18,120, forward strand.
CGCGCTCATGCCGTTCTTCATGCCTCCTGAAGGTTGGACGACCGCGCGGGCCGGAAGTTCCTCCCTTTTCAGTTTAGCATAAGGGACGCCCGGGGAACAGGCCCCTGGAAGGCCGTTTCTTGCCTCCGCGGCCGTTTCCCACTAAGCTGGCCTCCTTCCAGGAGGCCGCTCGATGACCCGCGTGCACTACGTCCTTTCCATGCCCGAGCCTCAGTCCCACCTCTTCCACGTCCGTGTGGAAGTGCGGAGCGCTCCGGGAGAGTTCACGGACTTCGTGATGCCCGTCTGGACGCCGGGGTCCTACAAGGTCCGGGATTTCGCCCGCCACGTCCAGGACTTCTCGGCCGGACCTCATCCCTGGAAGAAGCTCGACAAGAGCCGCTGGCGGGTCTTCGCCGGCGGCGACGTGACCGTCGAGTACCGCGTCTGGGCGTTCGAGCTTTCCGTCCAGACCTCCCACCTGGACGCGGAGCACGGCTACGTCAACGGCGCGAGCGTCTTTGTGTACGCGGACGGCCACAAGGACGCCCCGGTCACGCTCGAGGTCCGGGCCCCGCGCGGGTGGAAGATCGCCACGGGCCTCGACCGCCGCGGCCGCCTCTTTACGGCGCCCAACTACGACGTCCTCGTGGACTGCCCCCTGGAAATCGGCACGTTCCGGGAACGCTCTTTCCGGGTGCGCGGCATCCCCCACCGGCTGGTCATCCATGGCCGCGGGAACTACGACGAGGACCGCCTGGTCCGGGACATCCGCCGGATCGTAGCCACGGAGATTTCGATCTTCCGCCACATCCCGTACCGCCACTACACGTTCATTCTGCATCACGCGCCCGACCGCGGCGGGGGCCTGGAGCACCTCAATTCCACGTCCCTCCAGTACCCGCCCACCGGCTACCGGCCCCGCGAGAAATACGACAACTTCCTGGAGCTCGTGGCCCACGAGTTCTGGCACCTCTGGAACGTCAAGCGCATCCGGCCGGAGATGCTCGGGCCCTTCGACTACGAGCGCGAGGTCTATACGACCCTCCTGTGGGTCCTCGAAGGCCTGACGAGCTACTACGACACGCTCGTTCCCTGCCGCGCCCGGCTCTTTACGCCCGAGACCTACTTCAAGCGCATCGCCGAGCGCATCCAGAAGTACGAGGAGAAACCCGGCCGCAAACGCCAATCCCTTTCCGAATCGAGCTTCGACACCTGGATCAAGCTCTACCAGCCCAACGAAAACGCCCCGAACTGCCAGATGAGCTACTACGAAAAGGGCGAGCTCGTGGGGCTGTGCCTGGACCTGGAGATCCGGCGGCGAACCCGCCAGCGCGCCTCCCTCGACGACGTCTTCCGCACCCTGTACGAGGAGTACGGCCGCGAGGGCCGCGGATTCCCGGAGGGGGAGTTCAAGCGAACCTGCGAACGCTTCGCGGGAAACCTCGACCGCTTCTTCGCCGACTACGTGGACGGCACCGCCGACATTCCCTGGAACCGTTTCCTCGGCGTCGCCGGACTGCGCCTGGAGAAGAAACCCCGCAAGCCGGAGGAGGGCGAACCCCGGCGCCCCGAACGGCCGTGGCTCGGGATCACCACCCAGAAGAGCGCCGGAGCCCTGACCGTCGCCTCCGTCCTGGAAGGCTCCCCCGCCTGGCGGGAGGGACTCTCCCCCAAGGACGAAATCATCGCCCTGGACGGAGCCCGCGTGAATCCCGACGAGTTCGATAAGCGCCTGGAGGACTACGCCCCCGGAGACCGCGTCCGAATCGCCGTCTTCCGCAACGGATTCCTCAAGGAGATCCCGGTCACGCTCGGCCGCAAGGAGAATCTCCAGTGGACGATCCGGAAGGTCAAGGACGCCCGTCCCGCCCAGAAGGACGCCTACGAGAGCTGGCTGTGGAGGCCGTGGCAGGAGAAGCGGAAGGGAAAAAGCGAATGAGCGCCCGCGGAACGCCCCCCGAGGGCGGGCGCTATCCCTCGTCGAGCTCGAGGGCGGGCTTCCCGCAGGATTCGCAAAGGATCGAGGCGCGCTCGATGCGGGGCCGGTCCAGAAGGTGACCGCACGAGCCGCACTTGAAGCTGCCCTGGGCGCGGATCACTTCCCAGAACTGGGACGGCGTGATCGCCTTCATCCGCAGGAGGATCTGCCCGATCCGGACGTGACGGCCCTCGTAGTCCAGGGCGAGCTGCCGCCGGACCGCCTCGGCGAGCTGCGCTTCCTTGATGAAGCCGAGCTGGATGGCGATCCGGCCGAAAAGGCCGCTCACCGAAAGATGGCGCTCGTAATCCTCGATCGCCTGGCGTTGGCGCTTGAGAAGGGCGTCCAGCTGCGCCGGCGTGAGGAGCTTGCGCTCCAGCATGAGAGCGCCCAGGGGTTGCGCGAACCGTCCTTTCGCCTGGAGCGCCACGATCTCGTCCAGCTGGTCGCGCGTCAGAAGCCGCTCCCGCACCGCCAGCTCTCCGATGACGAGCCCCCGCGTGTCGAGCATACCTGCCCATTATAGCGCGCGCGGAAGGTTTCCAGCCCCCTTTCGGCTCTCCCGTTCCAAGGCTTTTGCTATAATCGCGCCCCTCGCCCTCGAACGGGCCGGTAGCTCAACGGTCAGAGCAGGGCCCTCATAAGGCCTTGGTTGTGGGTTCGAGTCCCGCCCGGCCCACCTCGGCCCGCGATGTCTCGTCGCGACGCGGGACGGCGCGGATCAGGTTCCCGAAACCGCCCCCGCCCATCCCTCCACCGGCGGCTCGGGAGCCGAATAAACCACCACGCTCGACGGGGCGACATCCACCTCCGCCGGCGCCGCGAGATCCAGCCCTTCCGGCGCGCGCGTCCCCGGCCCGCCCCAACGCGGATCCGCCGAGTCCAGTTCCTTCGCCCATCGCCCGCCCGCCGCCGGAAGCGTGACCCGCCGGGACGCACGCGCGAAATTGAGCACCCCCAGCGCCCGCCCTCCCGCCGCCCGATGCACCAGGAGCACCCGCTCCGCTTCCCGGACCTGGACCGAAGTCGCTTCCTTGTTCAGCCGCGCCAGGGCCGGCAGCCGCCGGCGAAGCTCGAGAAACGCACGCACGTACTCCCGGAGCGCCTTCCCGGCCGGACGGCGGGCCAGCGTCCGATCGAGCTTGCTGCGGAGAAACGTCTCCTCCGCCTGAGGATCCGGAATCCCCTCGGAGACCCCCCATCGACGGGCCTCCTCGCTTCGCCCGCGGCGGACCGCCTCCACCAGGCCCGGATCCCCATGGCTGACGAAGTAAAGAAAAGGCGCCGTCTCCCCGTACTCTTCCCCCATGAAAAAGAGGGGCACGTTCGGCGCCAGAAGCACCGCGCCCGCCGCCAACTTCAGCTCCTCGAACGACACCTGCGCGGCCAGCCGCTCCCCCTTCGGACGGTTCCCCACCTGATCATGGTTCTGGGCGAACACCACCAGCTGCTCCCCGCGCACCCGGGCCGACGAAGCCCCGTGCCGACGCCCCCGAAACTCGGAGTATTCCCCCGCGTAGACGAATCCGTCCGTGAAGGCGCGCCCCAGCTGCCCCAGGGTGCCGAAGTCCCGGTAGTAGCCCTCCCTCTCGCCCGTGAGAAGCGCATGAAGCGCGTGATGAAAGTCGTCGTTCCACACCGCATCCAGACCGTCCCCGCCGCGCTCGGGGGGCGCCACCAGGCGCGGATCGTTCCGGTCGCTCTCCGCGATGAGATACACCCGCCGCCCTAGGGATCGCCCCAGCGCATGGACCTCGTCCGCCAGCTCCCCGAGGAAGGGCCGCGCCGAAGGGTCCACGATGGCATGCACCGCGTCCAGGCGCAACGCGTCCACGTGGAAATCCCGGATCCAGCGCTTGGCGTTTTCGATGAAATAGGCCCGCACTTCGTCGCTCCAGGGGCCGTCGAAGTTGATCGCCGCCCCCCAGGGCGTCCGATACGCCTCCGTGAAATAGGGCGCCAGCCCCCAGAGGGGATTGCCCTCGGGCCCCAGGTGGTTGTAAACCACGTCCAGGACCACGGCCAGCCCGCGCGCATGACAGGCATCCACGAACCGCCGCAGACCCGCCGGCCCCCCGTAGGTGTTCTGGATGGCATAAGGGAATACCCCGTCGTATCCCCAGTTGCGCGATCCGGGAAATTGCGCCACCGGCATCACTTCGACCGCCGTGACGCCGAGGTCCCGCACGCCGTCCAATTCCGAAATCGCCGCGTCGAACGTGCCTTCGGGGGTGAAGGTTCCCACGTGAATCTCGTAGATCACGTAGCGATCGAGCGAAAGGCCCGACCAACCGGCGTCGGTCCACGGAAAGCGGGGATCGTCCACTTCCGACGGGCCGTGCACCCCCTCCGGCTGGAAGGCGGACGCCGGATCCGGACGCTCCTCCCGCCCGTCCACGCGGATCCGATAGCGCGTCCCGGGAGGGACTCCCTCGACGACGGCCGCGTGGTAGCCCCGCTCGGCCGGCACGAGCCGCACCCACCGTTCGCGCGGTCCGAGCAGGTGGATTTCGACCGCCCGGTCCGGCGCCCAGACCACGAACCGGCACCGCTCCTCTCCGAGCCAGGCGGCGCCCGGAACCCGCGTCCCGTCCCCGCTCACGAGACCGCCTCCAGAAGCGCGACCGGAAGCTCCGCGAAAAGGTCGGCCAGCGCCGTCCTCGGTCCGGCCGGAATCCGCCGGCCGGTCAGGACGTCCCGCCAGCTCCTCTCGACCAGGTCCGCCGGAAGCATCAACGCCGTGTCGCCCCACGCTCCGCGTCCCACCGGGGGGCGTTCCGCCGCCCCCAGCGCCAGGAAAAACCGGCCCGCCGCGACCACCGCCGCGCGGGTCCCCAGGCGCCGCGCGAAGGCGCACACGTGCGCCGCCCGGGTTCCCGAGACGGCCAGCGGCACGTAGCTTCCCCGCTCGAAGAGCTCCCGGGCCGCGCCCCGGAACCGGAGGGACGCCCGCATCACGTGCATCTTGATGCGGCCGTCCTCGGGCCGCGCCAGAAGCCGCGCGGCCAGGCCTTCGGGGGCGGCGGCTTCCTCGTCGCGGAGCGACGCCAGGAGCGCCCGCCGGCGCTCATAATCCACCGGCCGCCGGTTGTCCGGATCCACGAGACTGAAATCCCAGATCTCCGTCCCCTGATAGAAATCCGGCACGCCGGGCGAGGCGATCTTCAGAACGGTTTGCGAGAGCGCGTTCAGCATCCCCGCCCGGCTCACCGGCGCCTGGAACGACGCCACATCCGCCACGAACGCCGCGGAGGCGACCGGATCGAGCGTGCGGCGGACGAACTCCCGCGCCGCGGCCTCGTACGGCTCGTTCGGGGTGATCCAGCTCGTGTGGAGCTTCGCCTCCCGGAGCGCCTTGACCATGTATTCCTCGATCCGCCGCGCGAACTCCTCCCGTTCGGCCGGGGAGGGGGCGCCCGGCGGCCACGCGCCGACGAGGGTCTGGTAATAGAGATACTCCTCGTTCGCGTCCGGCGCCTCGCGTCCCTCGACGATCGATTTGTGCGGCCGGTTCAGGCGGCGCCAGCGCTCGACGGCCTCGGCCCAGGCGCCGGGCATCTCCGAGAGGACGTTGAGTCGGGCCCGGACGTCCTCGCTCCGCTTGGTGTCGTGGGTGGAGGTGGCCAGCAGGGCGTGCGGCCAGGAGATCACGCGCTCCGCGTTGCGCGCGTGGAACTCCTCCAGGGACGCCGCCATCCGCCCCGGCTCCGCCCCCACCTCGTTGGCGGAGGCCAGCGGAAAATGCCGGTAGAAGAGGGTGTCCTCGAGTCCCTTGGCCATGACGGGACCCGTGAACTGCTGGAGGCGCATGACGAACTGGCGGCGCTCCTCCCGCTGCGCCTCGGTGAGGCCGTCGGGATGCTCCAGGAGCCACACCTGCCGGATGAACTCGAAAAGGGAGGGGCTTGTCGCGGGACTCCGGCGCCGCGCCTCGAGAACCGCCTCGCGGACGTGGCGGCGGTCTTCAGGAGAAATGGCCTCCCCCTCGCCGCGGATGTAGGTCCGGTACACGGGGAACCACGCCGCGACCTCGCGCAGGGCGAACCGCTGGCTCTCCCGCGTGAAGTCCCGCGACCAGCGGTGCTGCTCCGAAATCGCGTCCAGGCGGCACGCCAGCATGAAAAGCTCGCTGGCCATCGACACGTGCATGATGAATTTCTTGCACGTGGCCAGCGCCTCCCGGACGTCCGCGGCGCCGCCGGCGAACCGGCGGTAGAAGTCCCCCAGGGCCTCCGCCCCCCGGGGATCGACGAAAAGGCCGTTCAGGACGTTGAGAAAATCGTATCCCGTCGTTCCATGGACCGGCCAGTCCGGCGAGAGGCGCTCGTCCCGCATGAGGATTTTTTCCACGACCACGTAGAGCGCGAGACGGGCGGGATCCTCGGCCGCTCCCCGCGCCCGCGCCGCCGCCTCCTGCAGGGCGCGCAGGTAGGCCAGGGGGTCGTAGAGGCCGTCCACGTGATCGACCCGCAGACCCGTCACCCAGCCGCGGCGGACGTACTCGAGAACCGCCCCGTGCACCGCCTCGAACACCTCGGGATCCTCCACGCGGATCGCCGCCAGCTCGTTCAGATCGAAGAAGCGCCGGTAGTTGATCTCGTCGGCGGCCACCTGCCAGAAACAGAGCCGATACGCCTGATCCTCCAGAAGCGCCTCCAGGCGGTCGAAGCTGCGCGGATCCCCGCGGCGCCCGTTGACCTCCTCGAGGGAACGATCCACGGCCGCGCGGACGTCGGAACTGGCCTCGACCAGCGCGGCCAGCCGGCGGCGGATCACCTCCTTTTCCCGCAGGCGCTCGCGGACCTTCTCCGGCCGCGTCTCGTCGCGACCCGGCAGATGCTCGAGGGCCGTCAAAATGCTTTCAAGTTCCATGCGGTGGGGATCGTGCTCCGGGAGGGACCGGCGCAGGGAGTCCAGGGCCGGCTCCAGAAGCCGCCTCCAGCTCCGCGGCGCCAGCGGAAGGAGCTTGTCGTACACCGCCACGAGGAACGCTCCCGCCTGGAAGACGATCCGCAGCTCCTGGTTCTCGAGGACCCGCCCGTACTGATCCCCCAGGAAGGGAAGGAGCACCTTGTTGACGAGCTCCGCCTTCGGAGGATGCCAATCGATGTCGAAATAGCGCGCGTAAGGGGAGCTCGGGCCGTTCTCCAGGACATCCGCCCACCAGCGGTTGGAGGGATCGGCCACGCACATGTGGTTGGGCACGATGTCCAGGACGAGCCCCATGTCGCGGCGCCGGAGTTCCCGGGCCAGAGCCTCGAAATCCTCTTCCGTCCCCAACTCGGGATTCAGGCGGGTGGGGTCCACCACGTCGTAGCCGTGAAGGCTGCCCGGCCGCGCCGCCAGAAGCGGCGAGGCGTACGGGTCGCTGATCCCGAGCTCCGCCAAATAGGGCACGAGGTCCGCCGCCTGCCGGAGCGTGAAGTGACGGTTGAATTGCAGCCGGTAGGTCGCCACGGGAATGCGCGCCGAGGGCGGAGAATCCGGGGAGGACATACGCCGAAGATAGCCGCGCGGCCCCGGGCCTGTAAAGACCCCGCCGGGCGGAACTCCTAAAGTTTTTCGAGGAGCGGCGCGAGCGCCCGGTGCGCCTCCTCCGCCGCCTCCGCCGCGCGATGGCTGTCCCGCGAAAGCTCCAGGGCCAGCGGACCCGCGTATCCGAGACGCCGCAGCTCGCGGAAGACCGCGGCGAAGTCCACCACCCCGCGGCCCGGCGGAAGATGCTCGTGCACGCCCGGGCGCGCGTCGTCGAGCTGCACGTTCCGGAGCGTTTCCGCGAACTCCGCCAGGTACTCGTGGGGCGCCCCCCGCTCCGTCACCACCAGATGCCCCACGTCGATCGTGGTCCAGAGATCGCTCCGCCCCAGCTTCCGGCGAAGCTCCCGATAGCGCGCCAGACCGTCCACGAGCATTCCCGGCTCCGGCTCGAAGCACAGCGGAAGCCCCGACGCGCCCGCCTCGTCCAGAAGCCGCGGAAGTCGAGCCAGCAACCGGTCGAAGGCGGCCGACGGAGCGTCCCCGGGCTCGACCGCGCCGCTCCAGATCGACACCGCCTCGGCCCCCAGGGCCCGCGCCAGACGCAGGCACCGCCGGTAAAAATCCATCCGGCGCCCGGCCGCCTCCGGGTCCGGAGTCACCAGCGTCGGCCAGTGCTTGCGGCGGGGATCCAGCAGGTAGCGCGCTCCGGTCTCGACCACGCAGCGCAAGCCCAGCCGTTCCAAAAGCGCCCGCGCCGCCTCCCATTCGCGCTCGGCCGTCCGATAGGGATCCAGGTGAACCGCGTCGGGCGTGAGGGCCACGCCCCGGTAGCCCAGATCGGCCAGGAGGCGGAGCGCGTCCTCCAGCCGATGATGCGCCAGGCCGTTCGTGTTGTAGGCGAGATACACGGCCTCACTTCGAGTAAAGCGGCGGCCGGTAGACCCGGAGCGCCCGCACGGGAGCCTGCGGCCCTCCGCCGAGAAGCTCCAGCCGATGGCGTCCCCCGGGCAGCCCCTGCGCCAGCGTCACGACGGTCTCGACGGCCGGATCCGTCCCTCCCGAAGAGACGAGTTCGTCGACGAAGAAAGGGACGACCTTCCAGCGGATGCGGAAGCCTGCGTCGATCTTGCGACCGAAGACTTTCAGCGCGTACGCGAAGTTCCAGTCCGCCGGGTCGATGACGACCCTCCCGGAGCGGGACACGAAACGCTCCGATCCGTTCCCCTCGCCGTCCGGCCCCGTCCGGGATCCTTCCACGCGGAACCGAAACCGCTGGAGGTCCTCGGAGATCTCCGTCAGCGTCAGGGTCCACTCCTCCACCACGGGCGGCTTGTCCGCGGTCACGCGCAGAAGGCACGGCCAGATCGATCCCGGGTAGGCCGTCGTCCGCGTCCGCCCGTAGAGCTCGGGAAACTCGGAGGGCTTGCGTCCGTCGATCCGCACCGCCACCGGGGCCGCCGAGCCCGGCGCGACGATCGCATCCACGCGGTTTCCCTCGAATTCGAGCGCGAGCGCGCCGTCCTTCCAGAACAGGTCCTTTCCCACCTCGTAGGTCCGGACCCATTCCTTCCAGGAGCCGTCCGAAAGCCGCGGATCGTGGCGCAGGTGGGCCTTCACGATCTCCGCCATGAGATAGCAGCCGTGCGCGTTGAGGTGGACGGCGTCGCGGAGCAGGCGCGCCGCGGGAAGCCTGTGCGCCCGGAGGTACTCCTTCCAGAGCCGCCGCTGATCCACGAGCTCCGCCCCGTACTTGCGGGCGATCGAGGGGAGAAACACATGGTTCATCCACGCGCTCCAGTTCGCCGGGGTAAGCCGCGCCGGATCGGTCTCTTCGGTCAGATCCTCGTCGCGGGTGACGTGATCCGTCTGGAGGAGAATCTCCGCCGTGGTCCGCTCGCGCAGCCGGCGGATGATGTTCTCGTACTCGAGGTGAGATCCGTAGACGTGGAAGATCACGAGATCCGGGTAGAAGGGATAAAGATCGGTTTCCGCCGTCTTGACGAGAAGCTGAGAGGCGAAGCCGCCGATCGCCCGATTCTCGAGGACGAGGTTCGCGTGCGGAAAGCGGCGCCGCAGGTCCTCGGCCACCTCCTTCCACCAGGCCTGTTCCGTGATCGACTGCCCGTAGAAAAGAACACGCACGGTGGAACGCCTCCGCGGCGTGCTTTCGGCCAGGAGGCTCATCGTCCGCTGGATCCGCGCGCCGTAGGTCTCGACCGGTCCGAGCGTCGTCGGGGGCGGGTAAGACTCCGTCTGCGGAAAAAGCAGAACCGCCAGAAGCGCCAGCGTGTCGGGCATGCGCGCCTCCCTGAAAGGCCTACGCCGGGCCGGACCGGCGGCGCAGGACCGCGTAGTGATGGCCGGAGAAGAGCCTCGAAAGCGGAATCGAGGCGACCACGTCCCATCCCGCGCGTCCGGCCACGTCGCGCAGTTCACCCGTTGTCATGGTGACCTTGGGGCGCTTGCGGTTGAACGGCCGCCGGAGGCGCCGGAGGATGTTCTTGAGGGACCAGGTATGGAAATAGGTCATCACCACCCACCGGCGGCTCACCCGGCAAAGCTCCCGGATGTACCGGTGGCGCTCCTCCCGGTCGGGAACGTGATGGAAGAGGCGCGCCGAAAAAACGCAATCGAACGCGCCGTCCCGGTACGGGATATGGAACGCCGACGCCTGCACGAGATGAGGCCGCCACGCCGCCAGGTTCCGCCGCGCCAGCCGAAGCATTTCGAAGGAGACGTCCGTCTCCACATGCCGGCGCGCATAGCCCTGAATCGTCGGGAAGAGCCGTCCCGTGCCCGAAGGCAGATCGAGCAACCACTCGATGGGCCCTTCCACATACGAAAAGGCCTTGCGGATCACGCGCACTTCCGTGCGATGGGAGAGCCGCTTGTGCCACCGGCGGACGTAGAGCTCGTTGTAACTCTCCGCCCCCTCCCGGCTCTGGTATTTGGCGATGACGCGCGGGTCCATCGGAGGCCCGATCATACCGCGCCGCGCCGGCCGCGCCAACTCAAAACATCCCCGGCCCCGCAACGCCCGGGCCCTCCCGGACGTCTTTAAGGGAGGAACCGATGCACCTCCTTCCGGCGACGTCCTGCTTGGCGGCCGCCCTCCTCCTGGGTCCTCAGGAAACCGGGCGCGCCCCGGATCCGGACCGATGGCTCAATCGCCTGATCCGTCGCACCCTGGAAGAGAGATTCCACCCTTGGGAACGCGTGCCTCACGAGGAACGCGACCTTCACGCTTCCGGAAGCGATCTCAAGGGAGACGAAACGGCGGCCAACGACCTGGCGGGCTCCGGTTTCCTCCGGGCGATCGCGGAGATCGTGAAGGACCCCTCCTCGCTCCTCGAGTTCGAGCCGAGCGCCCGTCCCGAGTAGATCCTGCCCGCTCGAATCGCGATTCCTACGGCACTTCTTCCCAGCGGCCGTTCCCGTACCGCCACTTCATGATCACCTTTCCGTCCGCACAAATCCGATAGGTTCTCCCCGGCGCCGCCGGAAGCCGGACCGTGCACGTCCCGTCCTGCGGAACCGAGGCCGGCCCCGGGACCGACTCCCCCTCGCCGTCCAGCCTCCAATGGACCGGCGTGGTCGCCTTCACCTGGACCTTCTTGTCCGCCGCCGGGGGATCCAGCGGATGCGCCTCCCGAACGATCCACGTGTCGGAATCCTTGGGCCACACCCACAGAAGCACCCGTCCCTGACGGGGAATGCGCCCGTGCGGGCTGTAAATCCCTTGTCGGCGACCGTTCTCCAAGACGAGGACATGATACGTCAGGTCGGTTCGCGGCTGCTTGTCCACGAGAGAAAGCTCCCCCACGAGAACGATCAGGGTGGGCAGCGGTTTGCCGCAGTGGACGCATGCCCTGCCGGCTTCCCCACAAGAACGGCACAGCTGATCCGTCCGGGAAGGAATCTCACCACCGCACGACCGGCAGGTCCCGAGAGCCGTGAGGTGGCCCCCCGCACATCCCCCGCATCCGCAGGTATCCTGGGCGACGCCGGGCCAGCACCCCAATGCCAGGAGCAGGCAGAACGTTTTCATGCCCCTTGGACGCAACCCGGCAGGAAACGGTTCCCGACTTTCCGCGCTCCCGTTGCGGAGGCGCTTGAAAAACCGCCCTCCGGCGGATACATTTCCGCGTGTCGCGCCTCCCCGCTCCGGGGGAGGCCGGGCGGGGCGACCTTCCATTCGCCCGGGGAGTAGGACACCGCTGCCCTTCAACCGGTCACTGCCGTTGCGGGAATCTTCACGGGAGCTGGAAGCGCTCCTGGCGGAGAGGATCCTCGTCCTCGACGGCGCGATGGGGACCATGATCCAGTCGCGCCACCTCTCGGCCCAGGATTTCGGCGGCGCCGACTACGAGGGCTGCAACGAACTTCTCGTCCTGACCCGGCCCGACGTCATCCGCGACATTCACGCCGCCTACTTCGAGGCCGGCGCGGACATCGTGGAAACCAACTCCTTCGGCGGCACGCCGATCGTCCTGGGGGAGTACGGGCTGGCCGATCGGACGGAAGAGATCAACGAGGCCGCCGCGCGGGTGGCCCGGGAGGCCGCGGCGCGGTTCCCGGGTCCCCGGTTCGTGGCCGGCTCGATGGGGCCGACCACGAAGACCATCACCGTGACCGGCGGGGTCACGTTTTCCGAACTCGTTGAGGCCTACCGCCGCCAGGCCGTGGGGCTTCTGCGCGGCGGGGTCGATGCGCTCCTCGTGGAAACCGCGCAGGACACGCGCAACGTCAAGGCCGCGATCCTCGGGATTTCGCGCGCGTTCGACGAGACGGGTTTCCGCGTGGCGCTCATGCTTTCGGCCACGATCGAGCCCATGGGGACCATGCTGGCCGGCCAGGGCGTGGAGGCCTTTTACGCCTCGATCGAGCACGCGGCCCCGCTCTCGGTGGGCCTCAACTGCGGCACGGGCCCCGAGTTCATGACCGATCACCTCCGCACGCTGGCCCGTCTGGCGCGATGCTTCGTCACCTGCTATCCCAACGCGGGCCTCCCGGACGCCGAAGGCCGCTACAACGAGACTCCGGCCATGGTCGCCGGGACGCTGGCCCGGTTCGTGGAAGAGGGGTGGGTGAACCTCATCGGGGGCTGCTGCGGAACCACGCCCGAGTACGTGCGCGAGATCGCCCGGGTGGCCCGCTCGGGGCGCCCGCGCGTCCCGGCGCGGACGCGGCTCACCCACGTCAGCGGCATCGACTACGTGCCCTGCGAGGAATCGAACCGCCCGCTCCTCATCGGCGAGCGGACCAACGTCACGGGTTCCCGGAAGTTCCGGGAGCTCATCATGGCCGGCGAGTACGAGAAGGCCGCCGAAATCGGACGCCGGCAGGTGAAATCCGGCGCCCACATTCTGGACGTCAACCTCCAGCACACGGAAATCGACGAGCTGGCGGCCACGGCGGCGTTCCTGGACAGGCTCATCCGCATGGTCAAGGCCCCGCTCGTCATCGACACGACCAACCCGCGGGCCATCGAACTCGCCCTCACCTACTGCCAGGGCAAGTCCATCATCAACTCGATCAACCTCGAGGACGGCGAGGACCGCTTCGCGAAGATCTGCCCGCTGGCCCGCGCCTACGGCGCCGCCCTCGTCGTGGGCCTGATCGACGAGGAAGGACAGGCCGTCACCCTCGAGCGCAAGCTCCAGGTGGCCGAGCGGAGCTTCGGACTGCTGACCGGCGCGTACGGGATCGCGCCCGAGGACATCCTGTGGGACCCGCTCGTGTTCCCCTGCGCCTCCGGCGACCGCGCCTACCAGGGCTCCGCCCGCCACACGATCGAGGCGGTCCGGGCGCTCAAGGAGCGCTTCCCGGGAACCCGGACCGTCCTCGGGATCTCCAACGTCTCGTTCGGGGTTCCGCCGGCGGGCCGGGAGGTCCTCAACGCCGTTTTCCTCTACCACGCCACGAAGGCCGGGCTCGATTTCGCCATCGTCTCGACCGAGAAGCTCGTCCGGTACGCCTCGATCCCGGAGGAGGAACGGGTCCTGGCCGATAATCTCCTTTTCGATCGGGGTCCGGATCCCCTGGGGGCCTTCGCGGCCCGATTCCGCGGCCGGACGGCGCGGGCGGCGACCGCGGAAAAGCTCTCCCTCGACGAGCGCCTGGCGCGCTACATCATCGAGGGCACGAAAGAAGGCCTCCTCGAGGATCTCGACGAGAAGCTCAAGACGACGCGGCCGCTGGACATCATCAACGGGCCGCTCATGAAGGGAATGGACGAGGTGGGCCGGCTCTTCAACAACAACGAGCTCATCGTCGCGGAAGTGCTGCAGTCCGCCGAGGCGATGAAGGCCGCGGTGGCGCACCTCGAGAAATTCATGGAGAAGTCGGACGCTCAGAACCGGGGCCGGATGATCCTGGCGACGGTCAAGGGGGACGTCCACGACATCGGGAAGAATCTGGTCGAGATCATCCTTTCGAACAACGGCTACTCGGTGGTGAACCTGGGAATCAAGGTGCCCCCGGAGGAGCTCATCCGGGCGGCCCAGGAGCACAAGCCCGACATGATCGGGCTGTCGGGGCTTCTCGTGAAGTCGGCGCAGCAGATGGTGCTGACGGCGCAGGATCTTCGCGCTGCGGGAATCGCGCTGCCGCTGCTCGTGGGCGGGGCGGCCCTGACGAAGAAGTTCGCCTACACGCGGATCCGTCCCGCCTACGGGGCGCTCGTGGCCTACGCGCGCGACGCCATGCAGGGCCTGGAGCTGGCCAACCAGATCATGAGCCCCGAGGGGCGGGCGGCGCTGGAGCGGCGGCTCGAGGAGGAAGCGCGTCGGCTGGACGAGGGCGTCGCCGCCGCCGAAACCCCCGCCGCGGCGGCCCCCGCGGTGCGTTCCGCCCTCGTGCGGGCCGACGAACCCGTGCGGGTCCCGCCGGACCTCGAGCGCCACGTGGTCGAGGTCCCGGATCTCCGGGCGATCTGGCCTTATCTCAACCGCCAGTTCCTGTACTCGAAGCATCTGGGCCTCAAAGGCGCCGTGGCGCGCCTGGAGGCGGAGCGCGATCCGAAGTTCCTCGAGATCGAGGAGGTCGTCCGCGAGGTGATGCGGCGGTGTGAAGCCGGGTGGATGCGCGCCCGCGGGGTCTACCGGTTCTTCAAGGCCGACTCGGAAGGAAACACCCTCTCCGTCTACGATCCCGCGGGAAGGCTTCTGGAACGGTTCGACTTCCCCCGCCAGCCGCGGCGGGACGGCCTGTGCCTGGCGGACTACGTGCGCCCCGCGGGGAGCGGGCCGGACTACGTGTGCTTCTTCGTCACGACGACCGGCGGGGGAATCCGCGAACGGGCGGAGGAGCTCAAAGGGCGGGGCGAGTATCTCCTGTCTCACACGCTCCAGGCGCTGGCGATCGAGGCGGCGGAGGCTTTCGCGGAAAAGCTCCACCGGGATCTCCGGACGCTGTGGGGATTCCCCGATCCGCCGGGGCTCACGATGATCGACCGCTTCCAGGCGAAATACCAGGGGATCCGGGTGAGCTTCGGCTACCCGGCGTGCCCGAATCTCGCCGACCAGGAGAAGCTCTTCCGGCTGCTCCGGCCCGAGGACGTGGGCGTGCGTCTGACGGAGGGGCACATGATGGACCCCGAGGCCTCGGTGTCGGCGCTCGTCTTCCACCACTCTCAGGCGGAATACTTCAACGCGTCGGCCGCCTCGTGACCGGAGGGGATCAGCGCCCGCGCGTCCAGCGGCTCAGCAGCGGCGTGATTTTCGGCGCCAGGGCGGGGGCGTGCCGCGTGGCGTGCTGGAGGTCGGCCACGGCCTGGGGGTGGGAGAGCTCCTGAAGGATGTGCGCCCGGAGGAGATAGACGAGGGCGGCGATCGCGGAATCCTTCGGGGCGGCCTCGACGGCGCGGTGGGCGTCCTCGAGCGCCCCGGCCAGATCCTCGGTCCGGAACCGCGCGGCCGCCCGGAGGAAGAGCGCCTCCAGGGAGGCCGGCCGCAGGTCCAGGGCGAGCGTCAGCTCCTGGTGCGCCGCCCGCCATTCGCCCCGCTCCATCCGGATGCACCCCATCAGGAAGTGCCAGAAGTAGCTCGATCGCCCTTCGCGTTCCACCGTCCTCAGCGTCTCTTCCGCCTTGAGATACTGGGCCTGGTGAAGCTCGATGAGCGCCTTGGCGCACCACCGCTGGAATTCGTTGCGGTTGTCGGCGGAGGAGGCCTGACGCGCCCACGCCAGCATCCGCCCCAGGGCGGCGTCGCGCGCGGCCGGATCGAGCGTCTGGAGCCTTCCCTCCGGGGCGTAGGGAACGTGCGCCTGGAGCATGTAGAGCGCGAGCTGCGAAACCGCCGCCCCGAACGCCGCGGGGCCCGAGTCCGAGCTGTGTTTGAGCGCTTCTATGAAATCGCGCTCCGCCAGATCGTACTCCCCCATGCGGTGCTTGACCTGGCCCCGGTAGTGGTAGGCCTCCGCGTACGTGGGATCTTTCTCGAGGGCCCGCCCCAGGGCCTCCCGGGCCTCCCGGAGCCGGGCCAGGACGTCGGCGATCGTCAGGCCGTCGGCCGCCAGCCGCATGCTGGCGGCCGCCTCGACCGCCTCGCGGGCCTTCTCGTAATCGCCGAAGGCGGCGATCCGCGCCAGGCGCTGACGTTTCTGAGCCTCCTCCTGCTCCTGGCGGGCCCGCAGGACCTGATCGAAGTCCTCCCGCAGGGCCTCCTGGCGGGCCCGTTCCTTCTCGAGCTCCGCCTCGCACAGGCGCCGGCGGCGCTGCGCGTCGGCGTCGTTCGGGTCGAACGCCAGGATCTGGAAGGTCAGGTTGAGGGCCTCCTGGTATTTGCCCGCCCGGAGGAGGATCTCCGCTTCCCGGTGATTCTTCTGGATGAGCTGTTCCTGGAGCCTCCGCTCCCGCTCGCGCTCCTGCCGCTCCGAGCGGCCGCGGTCGGCCGCCTCCTCCCACCCGCGCAGGGCGTCCGGATCCTCGGGATCCAGGGCGAGCGCCTTGTCCCAGAGCGTCATCGCCTCGTCGTACCGGCCCGCGCGGAACGCCTCCTGGGCCTGGCGGGCGAACTCC
>DATLZA010000149.1 GCA_035574235.1 Planctomycetota bacterium
CGCCGCGCGTCGTAGTGCGGCCGTCGCCGGTGCCTCCTCCGGCGGAAGCGCCGCCGGCCCGTCCGGAGCCGCCGGCGCCCGCGCCGCCTTCTCCGCCGCGCGAGGAACGTCCGACGTCCGCTCCGGAGCCGCGTCCGGCGCCGCCGGTCGCGCCGCCCGGACCCACGATCGCCATCCTCCGGGAGGCTCATGCGCCGGTCGTGATCGGAGACATCGAGGGCGGCCTGCGGATCGCCCGCGGGGAAGCGAAGCCTGCGGAGCGGAAGCCCTTCGAGCGGGTGGACGGCCGGGACACGATCGAGGCGTTCGGACCCGGCGCCGGTCTGAGCGTGGACGGCCGGGCGACCTTGGCGCTGAGCGCGGGCGCCCGGGCGTCCGTTTTCCGCTCGGAGGCGGACCGGGCCTACGGCCTCGAGATCCACCAGGGGGCGGCGCTGGTCGATACGGAAGGCGCCACGCAGCGCTGGAAGGTGTCCTTCGGGCGGGCGGAGCTGAACTTCGCGGCGCTCAACGGCCGGGTCGTCCTCGAAGGGCGCGGCGAGGGGGAGCTGGCGGTGACGCTTCTGGAGGGCCGTGCGGAGCTCAAGGATCCCGGTCGCGGCACGCGCCTCGGGTCCGGGCGGGAATGGGTGTGCCGGGCGGACGGGCGGTGGGCCGATCGCCCGGCGGATTTCCGGAGATGGAAGGCGCTGGCCGCCCTTCTGCCCCCGCAGACGACTCTTTTTGCGGCGACTTTCGAGGAGGCCGAGGGGGAGACGTTTGCCTACACGGTTCTTGCGGGGCGCGTGATGCGCGAGGGAGGGCGGGCGTATCTTTCCGCCGCCGGCGGAGGCGAAGCGGGGCCCGTCCCGGCCGCCGCGATCCGGCCTGAGCCGGCGATCCCTTATCTGACCGGGATGAGACTCCGAATTCGCTGCCGGTCCGACGCGTCGGAGGTTACGATTCACCTGGGACCGTTCCGGGCCGCAGCGGCGCTGTCGAGGAAGGGCGTCTGGCAGGAAGTGGAGGTGGCGCTGGACGAGTTTCATCATGAAGGAGTCCGGATGGTTCCCTCCGACATGGTGACGGAGGTGCGCGTGAGCCTTCCGGAAGAGCGCCGGGAAGGGACGCTGGATCTGGATGCGGTGAGCCTGGTGCGGCGGATGCGATGACGACGGTCGCGGTCGTGTGGCTTGCGCTGGCGGTCGCCGCCCTGCAGGGCGGCGGCGAAACGGCGGTCGAGGAGGCGCTCCGCAAATTGCGGGACGCGATGGCCGATCCGCGGATCGGCCCCGACGAGAAGGCCGCGGCCGTCATCGAGGCCGCCGGCACGCGCCATGAGAAGGTCGCGCGCGCCCTCGGAGCGCTTCTGGTGCGCTCCGCGGTCGCGGTGCCGGTCCGGATCGTCGCGGCGCGCGAGCTGGGACGGTTCGAGGGGAGCGCCGGCGCGGTCGAGGGACTTGTGCGCGCCGTGCGTTCTTCGGAGAACGCCGGCGGAAAGGCGCTGGGCGTGCGGATCGAAGCGCTTCGGGGGCTGGGCCGCCTGCGGGCCCGCGCCGCCGCCGGGACGGTGGATCGCCTGATCGAGGACCGCGATCTCTGGGTGGCCAAAGCGGCCATCGACGCGGCGGGGAGGATCGGTTCGCTCTCGTCCGTCGATCCCTTGATCCGGGCGCTGCGGCGCGTGGAAGGGCCCCAGGGGGATCAGGAAGTCGTGCCCGGCGATCTTTTCGGAGGGGCGTTGCCCGGCCATTCGCGGGAAGGGTCGGGCGGGACGAATTCGGCTCCCCGCACGGAACGGGCCCTTCTGCGCGAGCCGATTCTCCAGGCGCTCCGGGCGGTCACGGGGCACGACGCGCCCGACGCCCGCGCGTGGGCGGCGTGGTGGCGCAAGCGCCGCGGCGGAATGAAGCTGGGCGACTGATCGCTCGCCGTCCTCAGGGCGCCGCCCGACGGGCCATGATCAACGCCTGCATGTTGGTCCGGAATTTCTCCCGAAGCTCGCGGGGAACGGGCCGCCCTTCGGCGTCGAGCTTCTCCTGCGCGGCGGCGTAGAGCGTCTGGGCCTGGCGAAGGTCCTGAAGGGCGCGGGAGGCTTCCTCTCCCCACACGGCGGGGTCCTCCGCCGCCTTGGCCTTTTCGAGGTGTGCTTTTCCGCTCTCGTGGAGGGCGTCCGCTTGGCGGACGATTTCCTCGACGGTGGAGGGGATGGCGACGGCCGGAGCGGGGGGAGGAGCCGAGACGGGAGGGGCGGGAGCGTCGGGCCAGGGGACGATGTCCGGCGGGGCCTCGGGGCCGGCGGTCTCCTGAAGGCGGCGCTCGAGGCGCCGGGCCAGGGCATATCGCTCGTAGGGCGGGGTTCCCTCGTAATACTCGCGGCGTCCGCTCGCCCAGCATTCCTCGCACTCGCCGCCCGCTCCTTTGCAGCGCGGGCACGGCACGTCCACGTAGTCGTCGGTGAGGCGGGCGGAGGGGTCGAGTCCGCGGCGGGCCTCCTCGAGACGGCGCGCGAGGTCTTCGCGCAGGGCGGCGCGCCGCGCGCGGGCGTCGATCCAGTCGCGGAGCGCGCGGGCCTGTCGCTCGAGCGTTTCGCGAAGCGCGGGATCCGCGGGGGGAAGGAGGCGCGCCAGCCAGGACGCGTCGCCGTAGCCCTTGCAGGCGGAACAGGCCAGACGGGCGGTTCCCTCGCAGGAGGAGCAGGGCAGGGGAGCGCGGCCCGCGCCGCCGCAGAGGGAACAGGGGTCGGTCCGGCGTCCGGCGCAGCGTTCGCAGGGAATGCGGCCGCTCTTGCAGGTTTCGAAGTCGGCCAGAAAGCGGCGGGCCGCGGCGGGGGACACGGGTCGGGGCTGCCCGCGCGGATCGACGATCTGGATGCGGGCGCGTCCGTTGAAGGCGTAGAGCTTGAGCTGATTCCAGAATTCGGCGCAGGGGACGGAGCCGTCGAACTTGACGGGTTTGACCCGCGGGTCGTTCTTGTGCTCGCAGGTGATGACGTTCTCGGTGCGCAGGTGGAAGTTCCCTCCCGAGCAGGGGTCCAGGCGGTAGGTGATCGTCTGGCCGTGGAGGGTGCCGGTTCCGGCGGCGGTGCGGACGCGGCGGTCCTGGAGGGAGAGGATGAAGGTGCCGCGGAACCCGTAATGGTCCAGGGTGCCTCCGCCGTCGCAGAGGAGGCACGGGACGTGGCCCTTGGCGTCGCAGCGCGGGCAGGGGCCGGGGGCGCGGCCGTCGCGGCAGGAGGCGCAGGGGGCGGAGCCCTGGCCGCCGCAGGCGGCGCAGCCCGTGGGGACGCGGCGGGGACCGGGGAGGAGAAAGAGGAGCCGCACGAGCTGGCGCGAAAGCTCGGGGGCGTCGGGCGCGGCCAGAAGCGCCGCGCGGG
>DATLZA010000150.1 GCA_035574235.1 Planctomycetota bacterium
GGGTGGGCGGCCGCCGCCTCGGCGGCCGCGCTCTTCATGGCCGCCGTGTCCCTCATCGTCGTTGCCGGAAACGGCTCCCGGCGGGAGACCGGAGGCGGCGCGGGTTCCGCGGAGCCGGCGGCCGCCGTTCTTCCCGCGCAGCCCGATGCTTCCGCTTCGCGCGCGCCCGCGGTCCAGCCGCGACCGCCTGAGACGTCGCCTCCTTCGGATTCCGGGCCCGCCCGCACTCCGCCTCCCGCGGGTCGGCCCTCCGGGTCCGAGGCGGGGTCCGCCCAGGCGGCGCGGCTGGAACGCGTGCGTGGGGAGGTCTACGTTCTGACGGGGAAGGGACGGGAGCCCGCTCCGGAGGGACGGCTCGTTCTTCCGGGTGAAGGGTTGGAAACCGTGGGTCAGGCCAGCGAGGCGCGCCTGCGGTTTCCGGACGGCCACCTTCTGGACGTCGGCCCCAACAGCAAGGTGAAGGCCGTTCCGCCGCCGAAGCCGCCGGTGACGCTGTTCGGCGTGCCGCTGCGGGACGCGCGGATCGTGTTCCTCGTCGATCTCTCGCGCGCCGAGAACCTGGGGGCGGCCCGGGGGGAACTGCGGAAGGCGGTCTCGAAGCTTCCCGACGGCACGCGCGTAAACCTCATGGCGGCGGAAGACGACGTCTCGATCTGGAGCGCCGGAGCCTTCAAGGCGCTCGGCAAGCAGACGCGCGCGCCGGCGCTGGGGTTCCTGGACCGCGCGGTTCCGGCTTCCACGGCCGGGGCGAAGGATCTGCTGCGCGCGGCGGGCGAGCGGCTGCGCGGAGAGAAGGAGCCGGTGACGATTCTCCTTCTTTCCGAGGGGCGGGACGCCGGCGAACCCGAAGGCCTGGCGGCGGCGGCGCGCCAGGCGTTCGAGGGAAGGCGCGCGACGATTCACGTGGTGGCTTTTCCGCTTTACGCGGGAGGCGAATCCCGGGGCGGTTCGGAGCGGGAGGCCCTGCGCCGGCTGGCGGAGAGCCACGGAGGAATTTTCACGGCGCGCTGATCGCGCTTCGGGTGCAGGGGGGTAAGGGGCGGGCCCTGCGGAGCAACTCCAAAGGGGGGTGCACATGCGCTTTTTCCTTTCCGCGCTCGTCCTTTCGGTGGCGGCCGGCTCGGCGTCGTCGGGGACGGCCGTTCCGGTCGCCGTCGACGAAGTGACATCGGGCCGCGTGGCCTACTGGCGGATGGATTCGGTTTCCGGAACGACGACTCCAGGCACGCCCGGCGACGCCACGCTCGTCAACGGAGCCGCCGCGGGCGCAGGGCGCTTCAACGGCGGAATTTCGCTGGACGGCACGAACGACTATCTGGAGGCGGCCGACCATGCCTCGCTCAATTTCGGAACGGGAAGCTTCACCGTGGCCTTGTGGTTCCGCGCGACCGGGACGGCGTCGAAGCGTCTGATCAACAAGTGGAACGGACCCAAACCCCAGGGGTGGCTTCTGGACGTGCACTCGGGCGCCGGGGGAGCGGCCCAGGCGGGTTATATCCGCTTCCGCATCGACGACAACCCCGATGGAGACGCGGCCTCCGACAGCCTGGACATCGCCCGCGATGCCGACCTCGATCTGCGGGTCAATCAATGGACGCACGTCGCGGCCGTCGTGAACCGCTCCTCCGCTCCCGGAAACGTGCTCCTCTACGTGAACGGGAATCCCGTGGGCGGGGCGACGAATCTTCCGAGCGGCTTCGGTTCGGTCAGCAACACGTTTGCGCTCGGCATCGGCACGATCCCGACGTCCCTGGGCAAATACTTCGCCGGCGGCGTGGACGAGGTGGCGCTCTACAACCGGGCGCTCACCCAGACCGAGGTGCGGACGCTCATCCGCCCGCTTCCGCCCGAGGACCTGGCGGCCTCGCTCGGCGGCTCGCCGGGGGCCCCGGCCGTGACGCTCACGTGGGACGCCGCGCCGGGCGCCGACACGTACGACGTCTACCGTTCTCTCGACGGCGGGACGCCGGTCCAGATCGCCACGGGTCTCACGGGAACGACCTACACGGATTCGTCCCTTCCGGTCCAGGGGAATTCCTACACGGTCACCTACACGGTGCGCGGGGCGAATTTCTTCCAGAGCCTGGATTCCCTTCCCGCGACGGTTACGGTCGATCCTCCTCCGCCCCGCACGGGGGACCACACGGAGGGGCTTTTCGACGACCGGTGCGCCTGCGGGAGCGCGGGACCGGTTCCCGGCGGACCTTTCCCCGCCCTGGCCCTCGCGGCGGCCGGCCTGGCGGGTCTCCTCCTGGGGCGGCGGTAAGCTCCCGGCGCGTTTTCTGAAACGCGGCGGGCCTCCGAGGTGTTTCACCTGCGAAAGAGTTTTTCGGAGGTGAAAGGGCCGTGAAGGGGAGCGCGCCGGCCGCCGCGTACGCCGTTCCCGCGCTGGAGAAGGGCCTGGACGTCCTGGAGGCCCTGGCCGCGGGAGAGGGCGCGCCGACCCTGGCGGAGCTGGCCCGCGCGCTCGGGAGAAGCCCCGGCGGGATTTTCCGCACCCTCGTCTGCCTCGAGCGGCGGGGGTATGTGGCGCGCGAGGCGTCCTCGGGCCGCTACCGCCTGACCCTGAAGCTCTTCGAGCTTTCGCGCTCCCACTCGCCTGTGGAGGACCTCCTGCGGGCCGCGGAGCGCCCGATGCGGGAGCTGGCGCGCCGCGTGCGCGAGTCCTGCCATCTGAGCGTTCTGAGCGACGGCAAGCTCCTGGTCCTGGCGCAGGCGGAGAGTCCCTCGCGAATCCGCCTGTCGGTGGAGGTCGGCGCGCGATATCCGGTCGTGCACACGGCCTCGGGGAGGCTGCTTCTGGCTTATCTCGAGGCCGGAGCGCGCGACGAGATCCTTTCGAAGGATCCGGACTTTCTCAAGCTCGGGGCGGCCCGGCGGAGGGCGTTCCTCGGAGAGCTTCTGCGGATCCGGCGGGCGGGCGCCTCGATCGCCGTGAGCGAGACCACGATGGGGGTGCGGGACGTGGCCGTGCTCGTGGGAAATCCGCGGGTGGGCGTCCTGGCGGCGCTGTGCGTGCCCGCCCTCACGGGAATGCGCGGCCGGGTGGTCTCGATTCCCCGCCTGCGCGAGGCGGCGGAGCGCACCGCCGGGGAGATCACGCGGGCCCTGGGACTTTCCCGGGGGGAGGAAGGACGATGAAGCCGGCGGCGGCTCTCGTCGCGGCGGTCCTTTTCGGCGGTTCCGCGGTCCCGCAGGAGGAGGCCTTCGACCGCGAGGGAGTCGAGTTTTTCGAGAAGAAGATCCGGCCCGTCTTCGTCGAGAAGTGCTTCTCCTGTCACAGCGCCCGGCAGGGCAAGCGCAAGGGGGGGCTCTCCCTGGACACCCGCGCGGAGATTCTCCGGGGAGGAGACCGGGGGCCGGCCGTCCGTCCCGGCGATCCCGAAGCGAGCCCTCTGATCCAGGCGATCCGGTACGCGGACGAGGACTTTCAGATGCCGCCCCGCGGCCGCCTGCCGGCGTCCGTGGTGGCCGACTTCGAGGCGTGGGTGCGCCGCGGGGCTCCGGATCCGCGGTCCGGCACGGTCGAAGCGGGTCCCGCGGCGGCGGCTCCGCGCAAGGATCTCTGGTCTCTGGGCCCGTTGCGCGCGGGGTCGCCTCCGGAGGTCCGCCGCGCCGACTGGGTCCGCACGCCCGTGGATCGCTTCGTCCTGGCGCGTCTGGAGGAGGCGGGGCTGGCTCCGAACGGCCCGGCCGATCGGCGCCGCTGGATCCGCCGGCTCTCGTTCGGGCTTCTGGGGCTCCCGCCTTCGCCGGAGGAGGTCGAGCGCTTCGTCCACGACCCCGCGCCGGACGCCCTCGAGCGCCTGGTGGACCGGCTTCTGGCGAGCCCGCACTACGGCGAACGCTGGGGGCGGTTTTGGCTCGATGCCGCCCGCTTCGCCGAAAGCCACGGCTTCGAGCAGGACTACGACCGCGAGCACGCCTGGCCGTACCGCGATTTCGTCATCCGGGCCTTCAACGAGGACCTTCCCTTCGACCGATTCGTGGCCTGGCAGATCGCCGGAGACGAGCTGGCGCCGGACAACCCCTGGGCCTGGGCCGCGACCGGCTTTCTCGGCGCCGGCGCCTTCCCCACGCAGCTGACGGAAGCCGAGTTCGAGTCCGCCCGGTACGACGAGCTGGACAACATGGTCTCGACTCTCGGCTCGGCCATGCTCGGCCTGAGCATCGGCTGCGCCCGCTGTCACGACCACAAGTACGATCCGATTCCCACGGCGGAGTACTACCGGCTGGCGGCGATCTTTACGAGGACGATCCGCAGCCATGTGGAACTCGATCTGGGCCTGGAGGCTCCGCCGGGGGCCGCCGCCCGGCCGGGCCCGCGTCCGGTTCTCGTGACGACCGAAGGCCTCAAACCGCTCAAGCATCACGCCGACGAGCGGGGCTTCCCGCACTTCTATCCGGAGACGTACGTGCTGGCGCGGGGGGATGTTCAGCGCAAGCAGGGGGTCGCCGTTCCGGGTTTCCTCGGCGTCCTGAGCCGTGCTCCGGAAGGGGAAGGGCGCTGGCTGCGTCCGCCTCCGCCGGGGGCGCGGACGCCGCACCGTCGCGCCGGTCTGGCGCGGTGGATCACGGACGTGGAACACGGCGCGGGGGCGCTTCTGGCGCGCGTGATCGTCAACCGCCTCTGGCACCACCATTTCGGGCGCGGGCTCGTGGCCACTCCGAACGACTTCGGCGCCCAGGGAGAGCCGCCGTCCCATCCGGAGCTTCTCGAGTGGCTGGCCGCGGAGCTGGTCCGCGGCGGCTGGCGGCTCAAGCCGATTCAGAAGCTCCTCGTCACCAGCGCCGTTTATCTTCAGAGCTCCGATGCCGATCCGGCCCGGGACCGGGCCGATCCCGCCAACCGGCTTCTCGGGCGCCGCGAGGTGCGCCGGCTGGAGGCCGAGGCCATCCGGGACGCGCTTCTGGCCACGGCCGGGCTGCTCGACCGGCGGATGTACGGGCCGGGCACGCTCGACGAGGGGATGACGCGCCGGAGCGTCTACTTTTTCGTCAAGCGGAGCCGGCTGATTCCCATGATGCAGGTGTTCGACGCGCCGGAGCCGCTTCTGAGCGCCGGGAGCCGGCCGACGACGACGGTGGCCCCGCAGGCGCTTCTTTTCCTCAACAGCCCGCACGTGCGCCGCTGGGCGGCGGCGTTCGGGGCGCGCCTGGCGGAGGAGGCGACCCCGGAGGCGGTCGCCGAGCGCGGCTATCGCCTGGCGCTGGCGAGGGCCCCGACCCCGGCTGAGCGCGCCGCCGCCGCGGAGTTCCTGCGGGCGCAGGAGGACTCCTACCGCCGGGAGGGCGTCCCCGCGGCCGGCGCCGCCGCGCGGGCCCGGACCGATTTCGCCCACGCGCTGTTCTGTCTGAACGAGTTCGTTTACGTGGACTGACCGCCATGACGCTTTCGAGACGGGAACTTCTGGCCCGGGCCGGAGGAGGGATCGGGATCCTCGCGCTGGCGGACCTCCTGCGGCAGGAGGGGCTTCTGGCGCGGGAAGGGGCGCCGGGGGATCCTTTGGCGCCGCGCGCGCCGCATTTCCCGGCCCGCGCGAAGGCCGTGATCTGGATCTTCATCAACGGCGGACCGTCGCACGTCGACACGTGGGACTACAAGCCCGAGCTGGAGCGGCGGGACGGCCAGGAGCTGGCCGGGCTGAACAAGTTCACCGGCTTCTTCGCCAACGAGGTCGGGCCGCTCATGAAGTCCCCGTTCCGCTTCGCGCGGCACGGCCGGTGCGGCAAGTGGGTCTCCGAAATCTTCCCCTTCCTGGCCCGGCACGTGGACAAGATGGCGTTCATTCACTCCGGATATACGGAATCCAACAATCACAGCCCGGCGCTTTTCATGATGAACTCGGGCGAACCCCGGATGGGCTACCCGTGCGTGGGGTCGTGGGTGACCTACGGTCTCGGGTCCGAAAGCCGCAACCTGCCGGCGTTCGTCGTCATGTCCGATCCGCTGGGGCGGGGGCTTCCCAAGGGGCACGCCCAGAACTGGGGAGCGGGGTTCCTGCCGAGCGTGTACCAGGGGACCTACCTGCGGCCGTCCGGACCTCCCATCGACAACATGACGCCCCCCCAGGAGCTGGCGGGGGAGCGCCAGCGCCGGATGCTCGATCTGGTCGGGCGCCTGAACGCGCGCCCGGCGGAGGGGCATCCGGCCGAGCGGGAGCTGGCGGCGCGGATCGAAAGCTTCGAGCTGGCGTTCCGCATGCAGAGCGCGGCGCCCGAGGCGTTCGACCTGGAGCGGGAACCGGAGTACCTCCGGAAGCTCTACGGCCTGGACCATAAGCCCTGCGCCCACTTCGCCCGCCAGTGCCTCATCGCCCGTCGGCTCGTCGAGCGGGGCGTCCGGTTCGTGCAGATCTATTCCGGCGGGATGGAAAACCAGCTCTCCTGGGACGGCCACAAGGACATCAAGGGGAACCACGCGGGGTTCGCCCTGGAGACGGATCAGCCGGTGGCGGCCCTTCTGGCGGATCTCGAGCAGCGGGGGATGCTGGAGGAGACGCTCGTGATCTGGGGCGGGGAATTCGGGCGCCTGCCGGTGGCGCAGAAGGGGGAAAAGCCCGGACGCGACCATAACCCGCACGCCTTCACGGTCTGGCTGGCCGGCGGGGGCGTCCGGGGCGGCGTCTCGTACGGAGCCACGGACGAGATCGGCTTCAAGGCGGTGGAAAATCGCGTGAGCGTCCACGACCTGCATGCGACGATCCTCTCTCTGCTCGGGCTCGACCACACGAAGCTCACGTTCCGGCACAACAGTCTCGAGCAGCGGCTGACGACGATTACGGTCGAGGCGCGCGTCATCCGCGAGATTCTGGCCTGACAAGGGCGGCTCAAGCTTCCCTCCGATTCGGCCGATGGAGAGTTCTGGAGCCGGTCGACGAAAGGAGGAGGCGATGGCCAAGAAGGGCGAAGGGACGTTCATGAAGCCGCTGGTGCCGAGCGAGGCCCTGGCGAAGATCACGGGTCCGGCGGCGCTGCCGCGCACCGAGATCACCAAGCTCGTGTGGGACTACATCAAGAAGCACGGGCTGCAGGATCCCGCCAACAAGCGCATGATCAACGCCGACGAGACCCTCAAGCCCATTTTCGGGGGCAAGAGCCAGGTGTCCATGTTCGAGATGACGGCGCTCCTGGCGGCTCACGCGAAATAGGCCCGGATTTTCCGGGTTCGGCGGCCCCGCGGGGACGGAGGGGGAACTCCGCGGGGCCGCTTTTTTTTTGCATTTTCGGACGATCGCTTCGAACTCCGCCCCGAACGCGATGTCCTTCCGCTTTTCCCGCGGCGCTCCGTATACTGGAATCCTTCTCGCGGAGGGTGCCGGTATGATGAAGGCGGTCGTCCTGGGCCTGGCGGCGCTGGCCGCCGTCCAGGGGCGGGAGTCGGACGAGAAGCGATACCTTTATGTCGCCGTCCCCGGCATCCGCAACTACCTCGAGTGGGGCGGCGCCGGGATCCTGGTGTACGACATCGACGCGGGCCACCGCCTCGTCAAGCGGATCCCGGCGAACTACATGGACGACCAGGATCCGCCCGGCAAGAAGCCGGAAAACGTCAAGGGCATCGCGGCGGCGGCGCGGGCGGGGCGCCTCTATGTGAGCACGATCACCCGGCTGGCGTGCCTGGACCTGCGCACGGAAAAGCTTCTCTGGGTCCGGCGCCTTCCCGACGGCTGCGACCGCATGGCGCTTTCTCCGGACGAGAAGATCCTCTACGTGCCCACCTTCGAGAAGGATCACTGGAACGTGGTGGACGCCGCGACGGGAGAACTTCTGGCCCGGGTCCTCACCCGTTCGGGGGCGCACAACACCGTCTTCGGGTCCGACGGGAAGCACGTGTATCTGGGCGGGCTTCGGTCCCCCCTTCTTTTCGTCGCCGATGCGGTCGATCACCGGATCGTGCGGGAGGTCGGGCCGTTCGGGGGATCCGTGCGCCCGTTCACCGTCAACGCCGCTCAGACCCGCGCCTACGTCTGCGTCAACGGGCTGCTCGGTTTCGAGATCGGGGATCTGGCGGGGGGGAAGGTTCTCCATCGCGTCGAGGTGCCGGGCTACCGCAAGGGTCCCGTGCAGCGCCACGGCTGTCCCAGCCACGGGGTGGGGCTGACGCCCGACGAAAAAGAAGTCTGGGTCGTGGACGCGGC
Source organism: Planctomycetota bacterium (assembly GCA_035574235.1). Classification (NCBI taxonomy): domain Bacteria; kingdom Pseudomonadati; phylum Planctomycetota; species Planctomycetota bacterium. The sequence continues at coordinate 8,142 of DATLZA010000150.1, forward strand.
CAACCGGAGCGTGCACGTCTTCGACAACACGGTCGAGCCGCCCCGCTATCTCGAGAGCGTGAAGCTTTTCGAGGAGCCCGGCTGGGTGACGTTCAGCCTCGACGGCCGTTGGGCGTACCCTTCGACGCTCGAGGTGATCGACGTGCGCACGCGGCGGATCGTGGGGCGGATGGACGACGAGGAGGGCCGTCCCGTCATGAGCGAGAAAGTCGTGGAGATCCACTTCGCCGGAGGGGTGCCGGTGCGTGCGGGAGACCAGTTCGGCGTGGGCCGGGCGCGGCCGGCGGGGCGCTAGCGGTGCGGGCGGTCGTCCTCGAAGGATACGGGGGCCCGGAGGTTCTGCGCCTGCGGGAGATTCCGGACCCGGAGCCGGGCCGGGGCGAGGTGCGCGTGGCGGTCGAGGCCGCGGCGCTCAACCGCGCGGACGTCCTGCAGCGGCTCGGCAAGTATCCGCCGCCGGGGCCCAAGCCCGCTTTCGAGATCCCCGGGCTCGAATTCGCCGGGCGCGTGGAGAAGCTCGGGCCGGAGGTCGCCGAGTGGAAGGCAGGCGACCGGGTGTTCGGGCTGCTCGCGGGCGGCGGGTACGCCGAGCGCGTGGTGGCGCACGAGCGGATGCTCCTGCCGGTGCCGCCCGGAGTCCGCTGGGTCGAGGCGGCGGCGATTCCGGAGGCGTATTTCACGGCCTGGGACGCCCTCGTGGACCGGGCGGGTCTTCGGCCGGGCGAAGCGCTTCTCGTGCACGCGGCCGCCGGCGGCGTGGGCACGGCGGCGCTTCAGCTGGCGCGGATCCTGGGGGCGGGGACGCTCTGGGCCACGACGCGCACGCCCGGAAAGGGCGAGCGCCTGAAGCGGGAAGGGTGGGCGGACGAGGTCGTCGTGGCTTCGGAAGCGCAGGACCTCGCGCGGGCCGTGGCGGAGCGGACGGGCGGTCGGGGGGTGGACGTGATCCTCGACTTCGTGGGGGGCCCGTATCTCGAGGCCAACATCGCGATGGCGGCGGCGGGCGGACGGATCGTCGGCCTGTCGTATCTGGGGGGAGCGCGCGGGACGCTTCCGCTGGGGGCGTTTCTTTTCAAGCGCCTGACCCTGGTGGGGACGACGCTTCGGGGCCGTCCGATCGAGGAAAAGATGCTTCTGACGCAGCGGTTCCGCCGCGAGGTGCTGCCTCACGTGGCGTCCGGTCGCGTCCGGCCGATTCTCGACCGGGTCGTCCCGTTCGAAGCGATCGCCGAGGCGCATCGCCTCCTGGAGGAGAATCGGACGTTCGGGAAGGTCGCGGTTCGGATCGGAAGGGAGGAGGAATGAGCGACTGTCTGTTCTGCAAGATCGCCGCCCGCCAGGTGAAGGCGGACGTGGTGCGCGAGACGGAGGATCTGGTGGCGTTCCGGGACATCCGGCCCCAGGCGCCGACGCACGTGCTGGTGATTCCCAAGAGGCACGTGGCGACGCTCAATGATCTTTCGGAGGCGGATGCGCCGCTTGTCGGAAAGATGTTTCTTTTGGCCAAGGAGATCGCGCGCGCCGAGAAGATCGACGGATCCGGCTGGCGGACGGTCTTCAACGTCAACCGCGACGCCGGCCAGACGGTCTTTCACATCCACCTGCACGTCCTGGGAGGCCGGCCGATGGCCTGGCCGCCGGGTTAATTCACGAGCGCCCCGGGCGGACAAAGGCGGCGGGTTCCGGCGAGCCCGACGCGCCACGCGGTCCAGGGGTAGGGGGGCAGGTTCCGCTCCTCGAGACGCACTTCGACGGGCCGGGCGTCATCGCTCAGGGCCACTCCGGGTTCCTGGCGGTGGATCAGTGCCCGCGGGGCGAGGAGCGGTCCCGCCACGAGAAGCGCCCAGATCAGGCTCTGCATCTTCGCCTCCTCCTTTCCCGCCTTCGAGGGTCACGCGGGCGCCGGGGCCGGCTGGGGAGCCCGGCGCCCGCGTTCGAGAGAGGGGCTAATCTTTCATCCGCCCGGCTTCTTCGCGAAGGAGCGGAAGAATATCCCGCTCCCACCGGCGCAGGATGCCTTCCGGCGGCACCTCCACGTCGAAAATCGGCGCTTCCTCCTCATCCAGCGATCCGATGAATCGGACCTGCGGATCGTCCTTTTCCGGTCGGTTTCGGATCATCATGGCGAAACCCCGAATCCACGGCGATATTTGCAAATAAAGTGCCAAGTTTGCGGGGTTGATCGGCTATAAGGGATTGTTTATAAATAAGTTATTACGAAACCCAAGCCGGCCCGGGAGGCCTCTGCCACTGTGGCAGTTCTTTCGAGCTTGCAAGAAGCGAGATTCCCTGTTGCCTGCTTGGGGGGTGCGCCCGTCGAGGGTGCTGGCCCGCGAATTGCACCCCTGACTTGGGGAGTTATAGAAAGTGGAGGGTGCAGGACGCGGGAGAGAGCGTTCGTCCATGACTGAGCGAGACTATTACGCGGAGTTGGGGGTTTCCAGGAACGCCACGCCCGAGGAGATCAGCCAGGCGTTCCGGAAGCTGGCGCTCCAGTACCATCCGGACCGGAATCCCGGCAACAAGGAAGCCGAGGAGAAATTCAAGCGCATTTCCGAGGCCTACCAGGTCCTGAGCGACCCGAAGTCGCGGGCCGCGTACGATCGGGGCGGCACGCGTCAGGTCGAGGTGGACACCGGCTTCCGGGGCTTCGAGTCGGTGGACGAGGTGTTCGGCCGGTTCGGGGACCTTTTCTCCGAGCTTTTCGGAGACGGCTGGTTCGGAGGACCCTTCGGACCGGCGCGGGGTGGCCGGAGGCGGGAGTCCTTCTTCTTTGGAGAAGGGGAGGCGGAGGAAGGCGGGGGGCGGCGTTCCGGGCGCGGCCAGGATTACGAGGGCGAGCTGGAACTGTCCTTCGAAGAGGCGGCGCTGGGATGCACGAAGACTCTGACACTCGAGGGATCCGCGGCCTGCGAAAGCTGCGGGGGCTCCGGCCTCATGGAGCGTTCGGGGCGTCAGGGTCGCGGGTTCGTCTCGATCCGCTCGACCTGTCCGCAGTGCGGCGGGACGGGCGTGGGTCCGGACCGTCCGCGCACCGTGGAAGTGCGCGTGCCCCCCGGGGTGACCGAGGGCACGGTGCTGCGGCTGCGGGGGCTGGGCGGGGCGGGAGGCCGGCGAGGGCCGTCGGGCGACCTGCACCTGCGGATTCGCGTGCGTCCGAGTTCCGTCTTCCGTCGCGAGGGGCGGGATCTGCACTGCCGCGTCGTGATCGATCCCGAGACGGCCGCCCGCGGCGGCACGGTGGACGTTCCGCTCCTGCGCGGCACCGCTGAGATGAGAGTTCCGCCGGGCACCCGTTCCGGCCAGCAGTTCCGTCTGGCCGGGCAGGGCGTGGCCACGGAGGACCACGGCCGCGGCGACCTCTATGTGACCGTGGAGGTGGCCGCTCCGCGGGGCGCCTACCGGTGAGGCGCCGGCGGTCGAAGGCGAGAGGAGGCGCGCCATGCTTCGAGGGATTCTGACCGGCGTGGTGGTGAGCGTCTGTCTTTTGGCCGTCTACACGAGCGGGGTCGTCACCGGACGGGCCTCGGTGGCCGACCGGCCCGTGATCGAGAAGGTGGACCCCGCGGTCTTCGCGCGCTTCGAAGATCCGTCCAAGCTCTTCGTCGCGGCGACCAAGGCCGCCCAACCCGCCGTGGCCCACCTCATCGTCACGCGCCTGGTGCGCTACCGGGATCCGTTCGAGGATTTCTTCAGCGACGAGTTCGTCCAGCGGTTCTTCCGCCGCCGCATGCCCGAGCGGGTCGGCCGGCAGACCTCCATGGGTTCGGGCGTGATCGTGGATCCCTCGGGGATCATCCTGACCAACGCCCATGTCGTGCGCGACGCCCATGAGGTTCTGGCCAAGCTTCCCGACGGTCGCACGTTCAAGGCGGTCGAAGTGCGGGTGAGCTCGACGGTGGACCTGGCGATCGTGAAGATCGAAGGGCGCGACCTTCCGGCGGCGGAGCTCGGGGACAGCGACGCCCTGGAGGTCGGTCAATGGGTGATCGCGATCGGCAATCCCTTCGGACTCGAGCACACGGTAACGACGGGGGTGATCTCCGCCATCCGGCGCAACGCCGAGGAGAGCGAGGAATTCATCCAGACGGACGCGGCGATCAACCCGGGGAACTCCGGCGGACCGCTGGTGGATCTGCGCGGACGGGTGGTGGGGATCAACACCGCGATTTACACCCGCACGGGCGGCTACCAGGGGATCGGCTTCGCGCTCCCGATCAACGTGGCCAAGGAGATCATGGAGCGGATGAAGCGGTAAGGCGCTAGGGGTTCGGGGCCATCCGCACCTGGGGCGACTGGCGCCAGAGGATCGTCGTGCGGTGCCCTTCGGCCCGCTGCTCATGATCGACCGCCCGGGAGGCGGCCTCTCCCCGGTCGGCCTGCCAGTCGCCGAGCGCGCGCTCTTCGTCCGCGCACCAGGCCAGGTATTCCAGCGGCGTCCGTTCCGGCTCCTCCACGCGGATCTCGGCGTGGGGCCGCTCGAAAGCAACGGCGACAGGGTCGTCGGGCACGTCGCGGCAGGGGCAGGAACAGGAAACGATTCCGGCCAGCAGAGCCAGGGCGGCGATTCCGAGCTTCATCGGGACCTCCAAGGACATGGCGGCGACCGGCCCTATTTCACGGCACCCAGCGGGGCACTTCAAGTTCCGTCATGGTGCGCAGTCCCGGGGGCGCGGCGATCGCCCGGGGCACCGTGTGAACGGCCATGGCCACGGTTCCCGCGTCCCCGTGGACGCCGCCCAGGATTTTCTGATGCAGGCCCGGCTCGCCGCGGATGACGACTTCGTCGTATTCCTCGGCCACGGCGGCGTGGGCGCAGAATTCAAGCTCCACGGCGCGGGCGCCGGAGCGCAGGCCATAGGCGACGCTCCGCAGGCCGATGACCCGGCCCGGAGCGACGGGTCCGAGGGCGCTCGGCGTTTCCCGCTCCGCCAGGACGGGTTCCGGGGGAAGCTCGCGGACCTCGTCGAACGTCCAGCCGAGCGAGGCGCCGATGAGCTGGATGGATTCCACGAGTCCCACGTGGCCCGTGATCGCGCCCGATGAAATCTTCTCGCGGAACTGGGCCGGCGCGAGTCCCGTGCCCACCTTTTCCTGGAAGGGTACCCGACGGCGGGCGGAGTTCATCATGCGGGTCACGCGGATCGAGTCCACGCGCAGGCAGGGGGCGGTCAGGAAGACGGGCAGCGTGTCCATAAGGTAGCCGGGATTGATGCCGGTGCCCACGATCGTGACGTCCTGCCGGCGGGCCAGCGCGTCGATCTCCCGGGCCCGCTCGGGATGCCGCTTCCAGGGGAACGAAAGCTCTTCGCAGGTGGAAACGACGTCCAGGCCCGCCTCCGCGCACTGGGCGAGCTGGGGGTGGACCGCCTCCAGGCGCGAGGAGGTCGCGTGGAGGACCGCCCGCGCCCGGACGCGCCCGAAGAGAGCGGCCGCATCTTTTTCGACGCGCACGCCGATCGGACGGGCCGGTTCCAGGAGCTCGCCCAGGTCGCGTCCCACGATCTCCGGATGGACGTCCACCGCGCCCACGATCGCGAAGCTTTTCTTGGAGAGCAGCGCCTGCGCGATCCGGCGTCCCATGACGCCGCACCCGTAGATCACGATGCCGATCTTCTCGTCCGCCACGTCATCCTCCTTACGGGTACAGGAAACGGGATTATAAAGCAGCGCCCGCCGCGCCGTTGCGTTTTTCGAGGGTCCAACGGGGCGGTATCATTTGAACCTTGGGGAGTCTCGGCCGTATGATGATGTAGAGGCGGAACCTGAATCGTGACGGGCCATGGGACCCGTGACGGCAATGCATAGGGAATAGGGGGCGACGCGCTATGGCCAGGCTCGTCCGGTGTCCGCGCTGTTCGGCCTCGATCGACGTCACCCAGCTTTCCGGAGGAGCCACCGTCCGATGCGCCGAGTGCGGCGCGATGGTCCGCGTTCCCACGGGCTCAACGGGCGTTCTTCCCAAGGTGGCCGCCCCCGTGCCGGCCGCGCCGCCGCCCGCCGGCGGCACCGCCGTGCGCGGCCGGTCCCGAGCCACGGAAATCCGTCGATCGCCGACGCGGATCATCCGGCCCCGTTCGTCCAACACCGGCGTCGTCGTGGCGGTCATTGTCTCCGCCGCCGCGGTCCTGATCGTGCTGATCGTCGTTCTGGCGGGCCGGTCCCCCTCTTCCGCCCCCGTTTCCCGAGGCGCCGCGCCGGCTCCGGCGGCCGCCCGAACGCCGGCCCCTCCGCCGGAGGCTCCGCCCGAGCCTCCGCC